>CABUPZ010000001.1 GCA_902493585.1 uncultured Fusicatenibacter sp.
TGGCGAGATAGCTCAGTTGGCTAGAGCATGCGGTTCATACCCGCAGTGTCGAGGGTTCAAATCCCCCTCTCGCTACGCAGAAAAGATGCAGGAATTTTTCCTTGCATCTTTTTTCTTTTCCAAAAAAGCTCCGGAACCAGATGACACACCTTTTCGCGTCCTCTGATTCCGGAGCCAATTTTCTTTTGCTTACAGGCGATTACAGGTTCGCTTTGATCTTCTCGATCATTTCCGCATACTCTTCGTCAGACAGGTAGGTCCGGCCCGGATTCATCTCGAAGACGCCGCCCCATTCATACTCATCTTTATACTTCGGAACCAGGTGCATATGCAGATGGCATCCGGTATCTCCGTATGCGCCATAGTTTACCTTATCCGGATGGAACGCTGCATGGATGGCATTCGCTGCGCGTGTCACGTCCGCGAAAAATGCATTTCTCTCCTCATCGCTGATGTTTACGATCTCGCTTACATGATCTTTGTATGCAACGATACATCTTCCCGGATGGCTCTGCTCTTTGAAAAGAATCAGGCTGCTGACCTCCAGGTCACAGATAAAAATTCCGAACTGATCCAGCAGTTCGCCTCTCATACAATATCCACAATTCTGGTCTTTCATAATTCGTACTCCTTTTCTCTCTTGTGCGGCTCGCCGCTTTTCTTTTATCATACCTCAGCTTCCGTCAAAAGTCCAGCTTTACCTTTTTAAGCACTTTCGCCAGTCGTAACCCATTTAGCCAGCTGAACTGTTACCGCCGCCCGTTACCCTTTCCGCAGGCTGCTGGGCATGCATCCATAAATTTCCTTGAACATTTTTGTGAAAAGTTTGTAATTGGTAAAACCATGCTTTTCCGCGATCACCATAATGTTGTCCTGAGTATTCACAATGTCATCGTAAATATGCACCAGCCGCACCAGATTCACGTGGCGGGCATAGTTGATTCCCATGTGCTGTTTGAAAAACCGGCAGAAATATTCTCTGCTCAGTCCGACCTCGGATGCGACCGCCTCCAGGGAGATCGGTTCCCGGTAATGTTCTCTTACATAATTGGTAATCTCGCTGAGCCGTTCCCGGACTCTGGCATCCTTTACGTCTTCCGTCTCCACTTCTCTGGTGCAGAAATCGTTCAACAGGAGAAACATTACTTCCATTACAATCGCTTCGCAGCGCATTTTGTATCCCACCGGCTGCAGAATGTACATCCGGGGCAGCTCTTTCATCATCTCACAAATTTTCAGATAGCTGTCCAGTTTTTCCCGTTCCAGCGTCTCCCTGGAGCATTCCAGATGGCAGACGTCCAGATCGGGAACGTATGTTTTTAAGAACTCCCGTGACACATAGATGGAAACGCCCATGGAGACTCTGGTACACTGGGTATGGTGGATTACATTGGAATCCACCAGAAGAAATTCACCGCTGACCAGCGCATGGCGCTTTTTCCCGAAAAAAATCTCGCCGGTGCCGTTCAGGGCGTAATGCAGTTCCAGCGCCGAATGCCAGTGGGGCGGCGTGTATTCTCCTCGCTGGGTATAATAATGGATACTGATCCCAGTCTTGTCCAGATCATAAATCTGTTCATATATAACATTGTTCATCTTCTCTTCTCCCGCTTTTTCCTGCTTTTCCGATGGCAACATGTCAATATTGGACAATAACTAGTCAATTACTGTCCTAATCTCCTCCTGCTTTTGGTGCTATGATAATTCATGTAATCGATAAGAACAATACAGACACATTGAAAGATTGAAAGGAGTCATTGATATGTCTAATAATACAAAAAAATCTTTAAAAGAAAGAATCGCAAACTTCATTCAGAGAAACTCTGAATACTTCGAAAGCCTCTCTACTTTCCTTGGAAACATTGACTACACTCCGTACAACTAAGACGGATCCGACAGTATAAGGGATCCGGTCTGAAACCATCGGAATAGTCAAAAAACGTATGTTTGGAAAAAACAGTGGGACAGGAAAATCATCCTATTTTGATTGACCTTCCCGCTCTTTTTTTATGCTTTACAGCCGAAGAAAGAAGATTTCGTTGCTTCCGCCGCAGATCATTCCCAGCCCGGCGCTGTGAATATTGTTCAGCTGGTAAGTTTTCAGATCCGTCTCCCGCTTCTCCCGCAGCATGGCAAGCCCGTGTTTCTCCGCTTCATATTCAATTGCTCCCCCTCCGATCGTCCCAACCGCAGGTCCTTTCTCGGTGATCACCATGCAGGCGCCGGCGCCCCGCGGCGCGGATCCTTTCTTCTCCACGATCATAGCGAGGATTTTCTCCTCCGGCCTCAGCAATGCTTCCAGAACTTTTTCCTCCATCACCTGGACAGTCTCACGATTTTTTACCTGTATCAGTTCCGCCGCGATGCTGACTGCGATTTCCTCCGGAGTGACCGCTCCGATGTCCAGCCCGATCGGCGCATGGAGCTGTTCCAGGAGGCTGTCCGCGAATCCTTCCTCCTTCAGATCCGCCCTGGTCTGTGCCACTTTTCTCCTGCTTCCGATCATTCCGGCATAGCGGAACGGCCGCTGCAGGATTCTGCGGACACATTCCTTGTCCCCAAGATGCCCTCTGGTCACCACGACATAATATCCCACCGGAGTCTCCGGAAGTTTCTCAAACACCTGGGAATATTCTCCGCAGATCACCTGATCCGCATCCGGAAAACGTTCTTCCGACGCAAACTCTTCCCGGTCATCCACAACTGTCACACGAAAACCGATCTGCTTTCCAAGGGAAACAAGTTCTCTGGAAATATGTCCACCGCCCAGGATCACCAGCTCCGGCTGGGCGGAGTACCTCTGTATAAATATCCGATCGGTTCCCAGCTGCACGCATGTCCCGGACGCGGCATCCTGAAGCCGGGAAGCCCACTGTTCCGCAAGTTCCTTCTCGCCCGTGGTACAGAGTTCCCCTTCGCTCCACAGTACCTGCATCCCCTGATGCTCCCCCTCCACGGATACAGCCATCCGGACGGACGGCTCCTGTTCCAGCATAGTTTTCAGTCTGTCATATAATCCATTCATCTTTTCGCTCCTTGTTTTTCTATATTTTTCATTATACTTCACTTCTCCTCCCCACACAACCACCGACATATTTGCCAATGCCATCCCCGCATCCCCCTGTCATTCGAATTATTCCCACAGCATTTTAAAAATACCTGAAAATTTAATAAGAATTTTGCACAAAAACGTGGAAATTTTTTTCAAAAAATGTATAATATATGATAATAAATGAAAGTGAGGAATTGCTATGAAGCAGAATAATATGTTGGCAATGATTCTTGCCGGCGGCCATGGCACCCGTCTGCACGAACTGACAAAAAAAGTTGCAAAACCGGCCGTTTCTTACGGAGGAAAATATCGTATTATCGACTTCCCCCTCAGCAACTGCGCAAACAGCGGCATCGATGTGGTAGGTGTCCTGACGCAGTATGAGTCTGTTTTGCTGAACAGCTATGTAGCTGCCGGACGCCGCTGGGGTCTGGACGCAAAGGACAGTGGAGTTTATGTACTGCCGCCCCGTGAGAAAGCGGACGCGAATCTGGACGTTTACCGCGGCACTGCAGACGCTATTTCACAGAACATTGACTTTATTGACACTTTCTCCCCGGAGTATCTTCTGATCCTCTCCGGAGACCATATCTACAAAATGGACTATTCCGAAATGCTGGCTCACCACAAAGCATGCGGAGCCGATGCCACTATCGCTGTTATCGAAGTCCCGATGAAGGAAGCCAGCCGTTTCGGTATCATGAATACCAACGAGAGCGGACGCATCATTGACTTCGAAGAAAAACCGAAGGAGCCAAAGAGCAACCTTGCTTCTATGGGTATCTATATCTTCGACTGGAAACAGCTTCGTAAACTGCTTCTGGCTGACATTAAAAATCCGGACTCCAATCACGATTTCGGCAAGGACATTATCCCGGAAATGCTGAACAGCGGAAAAAATCTGTACGCATACAAATTCCAGGGCTACTGGAAAGATGTAGGAACCATCGATTCCCTCTGGGAAGCAAACATGGACCTGCTGGACAAGAACAATGCCCTTGACCTGAACGACAATACCTGGAAGATCTATACAGAAGATGTTACCACACCGCCTCACTATATCGGACCTAACGCTGAGATCAAACGCGCGTTCATCACCCAGGGCTGCGTGATCGACGGAGAAGTGAAAAATTCTGTATTGTTCACGGATACCAAGGTTATGACCGGAGCAAAAGTGGTAGACAGCGTTCTGATGCCAGGCGCCGTTGTTGAGGAAGGCGCCGTTGTTCACCGCGTGATCATTGCCGACGGTGTCAAAGTTGGAAAGAATGCCGTTGTAGGCGATCCAAACAGCGAGCATATTGAACTGATTTCGAAACGTGTAAAGGGGGACGAATAAAATGGCTAACGCATTTGGTATTGTAAACTTCTCAGGAAAACACATCCGGGTCGACGGGATGCAGACCTATCGTCCCATCGGAGCATTTTCGTTCCTCGGCCGTTACCGCGTGATCGATTTCCCGATCTCCAACCTGACCAACAGCGGAATCGAGCATATTCAGGTATATATCCGCAGAAAACCGCGTTCTCTGACCGAGCATCTCGGAACCGGACGTCATTACAACATCAACTCCAAGAGAGGAAAAATGCACATCCTGTTTTCCGAGAACGGTGTGGAAAATGATATCTACAACAACGATATCGCCGCATTTATCGAAAATATGAACTGCATCGAGCGTGTTCACTATCCATACGTTGTAATTGCTCCAAGCTATATGATCTATTCCGTGGACTTTGATTCTCTGCTCCGCACCCATATCGATTCCGGCGCGGATATCACCTTGCTGTACCACTCGGTGGACAATGCAAATGAGAAATTCCTGAACTGCAACACCCTGGAGCTGAACCGCCAGAAAGGTGTCAACTCCATCGAACAGAACCATGGAAATGCAAAGAACAGAAACATCTTCATGGATACATATATTATGAAAAAAGACCTGTTTATCGAACTGGTAAACAAAGCGCATAAACTCTCCTCCGCATATTCCTTTGCCGATATCGTCAACAGTGAGTGCGGCGAACTGGATATCCGCGGCGTTGCACATCGTGGATACTTTGCATCCATCACGGATTTCAAGAGCTATTATGACGCAAACATCTCCCTGATCGATTTCAAGACATCTTCAGGACTGTTTGACGAAAACTGGCCGATCTATACCAGAACCAACGATTCCTGTCCGACACAGTATTTCGAAACTTCCGACGTTAAGAATTCTGTTGTTTCCAACGGCTGTCTGATTGAAGGAACGGTAGAGAACTCCATCATCGGACGTGGATGTATCATCAAACCGGGCGCTGTGGTAAAGAACAGTGTGATCCTTCCGGGCGTTACCATCGGAAATGATGTCCATGTGGATAGTTTCGTGGTTGATAAAAACGCAAAACTGATCCATGAAAAATCCATCGTTGCCGATCCAAGCCATCCGGGATATATCCGAAGAGACGATACTCTTTGATTCAGATTCTTTGAATGAAACTCTTTGAATAAAAAGGCGTGTCCACAGGCTGCCTTCTGGCATTCTTCGGACACGCTTTTTTGCACGTCTTTATCTTCCTTTTTTTCATTATCTTCTTTTTTCAAAAGCTGCATAAAACTCCTGCCGAAGTTTTTACTCCGCCAGTTTTTTCAAATAGCTCCCTTCTCTCAAGCTTCCCAGTACAAAGTCCGTTCCTTCCATGGCTTCCGCGATTTTATTTTTCTGTTCTTCACTCAGACAATCCGCCTGATTAAAGAAATAACAGCTGGATCCGGAAAATCCGGTATTTGGGATATTCTCGGTATTTTCGGCGTTTCCGTTCTCTGCTGGGATTCTTTCATCCAGAAATCTCTGATAGCCTTTCCTTGCCAGCTGCGCTACCATTTTTTCCGTAACCGTCTGTGTTCCCGGACACCCCAACAATTTCGTCGCCTGTTCCAGTCTGTGGCAAACCTGCTCCAACGGCTGACCGATACCGGAAAGTCCTTCCACTGCAATCAGAAAATCACACTCCGCGGGAAGTACCGGCTCACCGGCTCCCGGAACTTTCAGCGGAAGCCGCCGGGAACCGTCTGCTTCCACAAGGACCACATCCGCTCCCCTCACCACATCTTTCCATATTTCCAAAGGCAGCGGACCCATTTTTTCTTCTGAAACGGTTGTTCCCGCCGTCACAAAACTGTCCTGCTCCAGACAGGTAAGGATTTCCTCCGCAGACCGGTCCAATGCCGCATATTTCTTCGGAAGATACATTTTCGTCGTGGTTGTCAGGAGAACCTTTCTGCCCTGCGCTCGGTACTCTTCAGCAAGACGATGCAGAAGACTGGTCTTTCCCCCTGCCCCTACCGCACAGATACAGCGGACGAAATCAGGAATTCCAAGCGCCTGGATCAAATTTGAATACTGCTGCCATTGGCTCATACGCATCTTCCACCCTTTCTCACAGCTGGACGTTTTTTTCGCAGAACATCCGGATCTACAATCATCCAGCCAATTAAACGGTTATCCGAATCTTTCAGATCACCAGCTCAATAATCTGATGATACTCCAGATCTTTCTCCCGGATCAGCTGTTCCATTTCTCCGCGGCCCTGCACAGGCTCGCTCCACGCCAGCCCGCAGTCCGCTGTCAGTTGCCGGGGAATTGGAATCAGCCTCCCGTTCAATCCGGCTTCCTTTCCTGCTTCCTCCATGGCAAGCGCCTGGGTCGTTGTGTCAAAAGCGACAACAACCCTCAATTCTTTTTTCCGCATTCTTCCTGTCCTCTCGATCTTTCTCCGATGTTCTGAAGAAACCGTGATTTTCATCATCGTCTTGGAATCAGCCGTCCCCGTTCTCAGCCTCTTCCTCTGCGATTTCCCGCACCGCCTGCACCGCGCAGTCGATCTCTTCTTCCGTATTGAAGAAACAAAAACTGAACCGCACCGCCCCCTGCTCCACCGTTCCCAAAGCTTCATGCATCAGCGGTGCGCAGTGAGCGCCGCCCCGCACAGCGATCCCATACTCCTGTGCCAGTTCATCACAGACCTCATCGGAAGACAGGCCGCCAATATTCAAAGCGATTACCGGTGCCCGCTCACCGAGACTGCACAGCGCTGCGTCTCCATATACTTTCACATTCGGAATCTCACACACGCCCCGGTAAAACCGCTGCATCAGTTCCGTCTCCCGTCTATGAATCTCTGAAATCCCCGTCTCCTCCAGCCATTCCACAGCCGCCAGAAGCCCGGCGATTCCGTGCACATTGACCGTTCCCGCTTCCAGACGCTCCGGCATCTGCCGGGGTTGTTCCCTGCGGTAACTCTGTACGCCGCTTCCGCCTACACAGAAGCTTTCCAGCTCTATCCCTTTCCGGACGCATAAGCCTCCCGTTCCCTGTGGGCCGAGAAGTCCCTTATGTCCGGTAAAACACAGCACATCAATCTGATCTTTTTCCATATCAATAGGAAAGATTCCCGCCGTCTGCGCCGCGTCCAGAACAAAGAGCAGACCGTGTTCCCGGCAAAAACTCCCAATTTTCCGGATATCATTCAGATTGCCGGTCAGGTTGGAAGCATGGTTGCAGACAATCCCTTTCGTCTCCGAACGAACCGCCCGCTCCAGAAGATCATACCGCAGCCTGCCCGCCTCATCACAGGGCAGGATCGTCAGCGAAGCACCTCTGCTTTCCTGGCGGTACAGCGGACGCAGAACACTGTTATGCTCCATGCAGGTGGTGATCACATGACTGCCCGGTCCAAACAGACTGCTGACAGCCAGGTTCAGCGCCTCTGTCACATTGGCAGTAAACACCACGCGGGACGGATCCTCCATCCCGAACAGGCTGCCAATCTTCTTTCTCGCCTGATAAATCGTCCGCCCTGCCTCCAGAGCCGCGTCATAAGCGCCCCTGCCGGGATTTCCCAGATGCTGCATCCCTTCGCAGACCGCCCGGATTACTGACTCCGGCCGATGCAGACTGGTGGCGGCACTGTCAAGATAGATCATATGGCATCCTCCTGTTTCCATGGATCAGCAGTCTGCCCTCTTCGGACTGAGGCGCCGCAAAGATCTTCGCTGTCTCTCCAATCTCCGCAATCTGTCCCTGATCCATCACCATACACCGGCTGGTCAGGCGGCTGATCTCTTCCTTGTTATGGGACACCAGGATGGATACGCCGCCGAAGGTATTCAGCACCTCCTGAACCTCCCGTTCCATTTCCTGACGCAGAAAGCTGTCGAGAGCAGAAAACGGTTCATCCAGCAGAAGCACTCCCGGACGCGCCGCCAGCATACGTGCCATCGCAGTCCTCTGCTGCTGCCCGCCGGATAGAATCGCGGGATAAGAGTCCGCCACATCCGTCAGATAAAAACGTTCCAGAAGCTCCCTGGCATAATTCCGCCCTTCCCGGTCTCTTTTTTTCAGGGAAAAACAGATATTTTCCAGAACCGTCATATTGGGGAACAGCGCATAATTCTGAAACAGATAACCAATCCCCCGCTCCCTGGCTTTCAGGCAGATCTTCTTCCCGCTGTCATAAAGAACCCTGCCGTCCAGCAGGATCCTGCCCTCATCCGGCTGCAGGATTCCCGCGATACACCGCAGCGTGACGCTCTTTCCGCAGCCACTTCTCCCGAGAATCCCAAGCACTTCATTTTCCAGCGCAAACTCTACCCGGATCGTCCCAGTCTTCACTTTTTTGACAATCTCTACCTGTAACTTCAAAACGTATCGTCCTTTCCCCGGTTCTTTCCCTGTTCAAAATAGTTGATGGCAAGGATTGCCGCCGCAGACATGATGACAATGATCACTGCCCACTGAAATGCCTCTTCCCGGTTTCCTCCCTGCACTGCCGTGTACACCGCCAGCGCCATGGTCTGGGTTTTCCCGGGAATATTTCCGGCAAGCATGATCGTCGCTCCGAATTCCCCCATCGCCCGGGCGAAGGCGAGGATCGTGCCCGCAATGATGCCGCTCCGGCAGTTGGGCAGGATCACACGGAAGAAAATCTTTCCCTCATTGGCGCCCAACGTCCGGGCTGCATACAGCAGCTGCCGGTCCATCTGCTCCATCGCGCCCCGGGCGGAGCGGTACATCAGCGGAAACGAAACCACAAATGCCGCCGCCACTGCCCCGCGCATTGTAAAAATAAAAGAGAATCCTATTTCATTGAAAAACTGCCCGATCACACTGTTTCTTCCAAGTAAGATCAACAGAAAAAAACCAACCACCGTAGGAGGGAGAACCAGAGGAAGCGTCAACACTGCATCCGCCAGCGGGCGGAGTTTTTTCAGCTTCATCACACCATAGGCGAGCGCCGTTCCCAGGATCACGGAACATACGGTTGCAAGGACCGCTACCTGCACAGATATCCACAAAGGTGACCAATCATCCATGTTTTCCTCTTTCCTGACGCACTTGCTGCGTCATCAAGGTAGATTTGGAAGTTTGCTTCCAAACTTTTTCCTCATTCTTCCTGTTGCTTTCCAACCGTTCAGCCAGTGAACTGTTACGCCTGGTTTATGCAAGGAAAGTGAATCCATAGGACTCAAACGCATCCTTTGCCTCTTCGCTGGTCAGGTAGTCCAGGAACTCCGCCGCGCCCTCCGGGTTTGCACAGTCTTTGATCACAGCCGCCGGATAAAGCACTTCCGGTCCTCCCTCCGGTGCGCTGCAGATCACCTGTACCTGATCGCTGGTCATTGCGTCTGTCGCATATACAACACCGCAATCCGCTTCGCCTGCCTCTACCCATGCAAGCACCTCACGTACATTGCCGGCAAATACCGCATGACTCTGCACGCCTTCCCAGTTGCCAAGGCTCTCAAAAATCTGCTGCGCATACTTTCCGGCCGGCACACTTTCCGCCTCTCCGAGGGCAATCGTTGGCTCAGAGTCCAGAATGTTCTCAAAGCTGGCAACCTGGGTATCGCCCTGCGGCGCGATCAGGACAATCTCATTTTTCAGGACATCCTTACGGGTTTCCGTATCGATCAGCCCCTGCTCTTCCAGCGCATCCATATTTTCCTCAGCCGCTGAGAAAAACAGATCCACCGGCGCTCCCTCTTCAATCTGTGTCTGCAGCGCGCCGCTGCCGCCGAACGTAAAGGAAATCTCCATGCCCGGATTTGTCTCTTTGTATTTTTCCGCCAGTTCATTCAGTACATCCGTCAGACTTGCCGCTGCGGAGACGGTGATGGACTGCTCTTCGCTTCCCGTCTGTTCCGCGTCAGAAGCAGAACTGCTTTCCTGTGCGCTCTCCGCATTGGCGGAAGCGTCCGATACTGCCTGTGAGCTGCCTGATGTGCTGCTCTGCGTATCTGTTTCCCCACTGCTGCATCCCGCCAGCAGGCTTGCTGCCATTACTCCTGCGATTCCGATTACTGCCAGTTTTTTTCTCATTTGTCTCATCCTCCTAAAAAATATTTGTACTTTTTGTTGTTTCCATTTGCATGCTCTGTCTGGTCCGGCTTTCTCTTGTCCTGCTCTGCCTTATCCTTCCGTCACATTCCCGGTCAGGATATCCAGCCCGTGTCCCAGAGCCGGAAGCAGATATTCCAGATTTTCTCTGACTGCCTTCGGGCTGCCCGGAAGATTGATGATCAGCGTCTGTTCCCGTATCACGGAAACACCGCGGCTCAGCATCGCTCTCGGTGTGATCTTCAGCGAATATGCCCGCAGAGCCTCACTGATCCCCGGCACCTGCCGGTGAGCAATCTCCAGTGTCGCTTCCGGCGTCCAGTCTCTCATGGAAAATCCGGTCCCTCCTGTGGTGAGGATCAGATCTGCCTGATGCTCATCACAGATCTTTTTCATCTCCCCGGCAAGCAGGTCTTTTTCATCCGGAAGGACTCTGGTTTCCACCACCTGATATCCCGCCTCTTCCAGCATCCGGACTGCCTCCGGGCCGCTTTGATCCTCCCGGATCCCCTGTGCGCTACGGTCACTGACCGTCAATACAACTGTCCGATACAAGTTCCATCTCATCTCCTTTCTCAATGATGCCTCCGTGAAGAACTCTCGCGAAAATCCCCTCCGTCGGCATGATACATTCTCCCATTTTTTTGTAAATCTCACAGTGGCTGTGACATTCTTTTCCAATCTGAGTTACTTCCAGAACCACATCATTGCAGCGGAGCCTGGTCCCCACCGGAAGGCTTTTGAAATCAAATCCTTCCACGACCAGATTCTCCCCAAAAGCGCCGTGGTTCACACCGGCTCCTCTTTCATTGAACTCCCGAATCCTGTCATAGGAGAGCAGGCTTACCTGGCGGTGCCAGTTTCCCGCATGAGCGTCTCCCTCTATCCCGTAATTTTCTATCAGGCGGACCTTCTCCACATTTTTCTTCTGTGTGCCGCGTTTCTCACTGATACATACTGCCAGCACTTTTCCCATTGCTGTTTCCTCTTTTCCTTTTCTTCTGTTGCTCCATGATCGAAGCATGTTTGAATCTTGCATTTTGCAATATCTGCTATCCTCCGATTTTCCACATCGGTCGGCTTTCGTCGGTGTGATATCCGTCCGCAGGCTTCGCCTGAACCAGACGCGTCAGCCAGCGGCAAATCTCTTCCGGCGTTTTCCCTGCCCGGATCAGTTCCCGGACATCCCCGTTGACCGGATGGTGAAGACAGAGTTTGATCTTTCCTTCAGCCGTCGCCCGGATCCTGTTGCAGGTACTGCAGAATCCGTGCTGTACCGCCTGGATAAAGCCGATACTCCCGGCAAAGTCCGGACGGGTAAAAACCTCCGCCGGTCCCTGTCCGGCCTGATGGCTCACAGGGAACAGAGGGCCAAACTCCTGCTCCAGGGTTTCCCGGATCTGACTGCTGTCGATCGGCGAAAAGTCCTTCCCCTCACCGATCGGCATCATTTCAATAAACCGCACCTGGACAGGATGGGTTTTCGCCAATGCTGCCAGAGAAAGCCACTGGCTGTCGTTGATTCCTCCTACCGGAACACAGTTGATCTTGACGGGAATCTGCATTTCCAGGCAGGCGGAAAGTCCTTCCAATGCTTCCCGGCACCGGTCCCTCCCGGCAATCCTCCGGTAACACTCGGTATCAAGACTGTCCAGGCTGATATTCACACCGAAAAGTCCGGCTTCCTTCAGCTCCCGGATTTTTCCCGCAAGTCCCACCCCATTGGTGGTCATCACGACCTGTTCCACCTGAGGCAGCGCGGCGATTCCCCGCACCAGTTCCGTCAGATCCGGACGCATCAGCGGCTCCCCTCCGGTCAGCCGGATTTTCCGGATTCCCGCCATGGATGCCGCCCGGGCGAACGTGATCCATTCCCCGGCTGTCAGCAGTTCTTCCTGCGGAAGAAAGACCGGCCCTCCGTCCGGATTTTCGGAAGATTCCGGCATGCAGTACATGCACCGGAGATTACACCGGTCCGTCACAGAGATTCTCAGATAATCGATAACCCTTCCTCTGGAATCCGTCAGTGTTTCACTCATTCCTTCCTCCCTGCTCTTCCCGGTAGTCCCCGCTCTTTCCGCCGCTTTTCTGACACAGGCGGATACCGTTCATCTCCATGGACCGGTCCAGCGCCTTGCACATGTCATAGATGGTCAGCAGAGCAATCTCCACTCCCGTCAGCGCCTCAATTTCCACTCCGGTCTTTCCTACCGTTTTTACCGTACAGCAAGCCTCGATCTCCAGGGAATCTTCCAGATATTCAAAATCGATGGTGCATTTCGTCAGCGCCAGCAGATGGCACAGGGGAATCAGTTCAAAAGTGCGTTTCGCCGCCATGATTCCCGCGGTGCGCGCAATCCCAAGCACATCCCCTTTTTTCATCGTCCCCTCACGGATCTTGTCAAAAACTTCTCTGCTGACGCGGATCCTGCCTTTTGCCACCGCCGTCCGCTCCGTGATGTCCTTCTCACTGACATCCACCATCACCGCCCTGCCGGCATGATCAAAATGTGTAAATTCTCCCATGTTCCCTCCTTACTGCCCGAATCCGCAGTCCGGATAGGTACAGACTTCACAGTTCTGACACTGGCCGCCGTGTGCCAGCAGCACGAAATCACGCTTGGTGAGCTTCTCCCCGGTCAGCAGCCGCGGAACGATCAGATCATAGATGGAACGCTTCGCATACATCACGCAGCCCGGCAGTCCTACCACCGGCACGCCGTTGACATAGGAAAGCATGAACATAGCTCCCGGAAGCACAGGCGTTCCGTAGGTGATCACCTCTCCGCCGCAGGCACGGATCGCCGAAGGCGTCATATCGTCGGGATCCACCGACATTCCTCCGGTCACCTCTACCATATCCGCTCCCTGACGCAGAAACTCCTGGATCGCCGCTGTGATCGCCTCCGGATCATCTCCCGGAAATACCTGGCCCATGATCTCTGCACCCAGCTCTTTTGCCTTCGCCTCCAGTACGGGCCGAATTTTATCCTGGATTCTTCCGCTCTGGATCTCAGAACCGGTGGTCACAATTCCAATTTTCGCCGGTCGGAACGGACGCACCGAGATCACCGGCCGGTGCTCCGCACTGATCTTTTCAAATGCGGTAAGAATTTCCTCCTTCACCGCCAGCGGAATGACCCTAGCCCCTGCGAGAAGCTTGCCTTTCGTTACCATCTTGTTTCCGTGAATGGTGGAAAAACAGATTTCATCCACATCGTTCAGCTGATACAGGCCTTCCAGATCAATCTTCAGCACGCCATCGCATGCCGCCCGGAGTTCAATCTTTCCTTCTTTCACATCACTGAACGTGATATTCTCTCCCGCCGCAGCCTGAACCATCCGCAGCGCCGCGTCGTTCTCATGTACATATCCCTTGGCCGGATCCCACACATAAATATGGCGTTTTCCAAGATCCAGCAGCTTTTCAATATCCTTTTCCTCAATCACATGGCCTTTGGCGAACGCCCTGCCCTTAAATTTCCCCGGAACAATTTCCGTGATATCGTGACAGAGCACCATGCCGACCGCATCCTCCACTCTTACTTTATCCATAACTCGTCCTTTCCAGCCGCCTCCTGATACATCGGTCAATCAATAACTGAAGCGTTCTGCGTGAATGTAACAGTTATTTAGTAGTCAATATACTACTTATTTTGCAACCGATGCACCGGAACAGCAAATCAAAATTCTCACATTTTAAATCTCTCATATTTTAAATCACAGGTTCGTACTTCAAATCACAGGCGTTCTTTCACTTCTGCTCAGGATGCCTTCCAGCACGCTTCCTGCAATGCATCTTGCCTTGTCGGAGATCGTGAAACAATTTTTCTGTTCACTTTCTCTCGGATCGATATCGGCGATTTTAAACCCTTCAGTCACAGGGTAGCCGTCCCGGAGCAGTCCCCGGAGCACGCCGGTCAAAGTCGCCTTCACAGGAACTTCGTCGATGGAAGCAATGACCTGGCCTTTCTCCACGATTTCCCCGATCCTGCTATGATTTTTCATAATCCCCGCTGCCGGTGCATGGATCACCCGCTCTTTTCCATAGCCAGCAATCACTCCCGGCACTCCGGTATTGGGCAGCGCAGTTCCTTCGGTGAGAATCCGTCCCAGGTTATGTCCGCGCATCGTCTCGATCACAAGATGTGCGTCCACGCCCGCCGTAAATCCCGGCCCCAGGGCGATCACCGTGTCTGCCATATCCATCCGCGTACCGAGGTTTTTCTTTGCCAGGATCCCATCCACCAGCACCTGTGGGCGGAACTGTTCCAGACACCGGCATCCCGGGTCGATGAGAACCGGAACTTTTCCCTGCCTCTGGCACTGCATCGCATCCTCCAGGCTCTCCACACGCACAGCCTCAACGCCTTCAATGGTCCAGCTTCCCTCATAGACTGCTTCCGAAAATGCCACAAATCTGCGGATGGCAGACGGATGCTCCGTTTCCAGCGCCAGCACCGAAAATCCGCAGCGGTGAAGACGGTGGATCGTCCCCGTGGCGATATCTCCCGCGCCCCGCACAACAATCTGAAATTCCTCTCTCATGGCCTTACCACCCTGCCTGCTTCTGTCAGGATTTCCACAATCTCATACATGTTGGTTACAGCCCCTACCGCCAGTTGATCCGACTTCCCATAATGATTCAAGCAGGTGCCGCAGGTCAGGATCTTCACTCCCTGCTCTTCCAGTCTGCGCAGATCCTCCAGACAGTCGGAACCTTTACAGGAGAGCAGCGCGCCTCCGTTATACAGCAGAATCGTCTCCGGGAGCTTTCTCTGTTCTGTCAGCGCATAGACAAAACTTTTCATCAGCAGTTTTCCAAGCACCAGATCTTTCTGTCCCATCTCATCGGAAGACAGCACCACAACCAGACCATGTCCGGCGGACGGCGCAGCTGCTTTCTCCGGCATTGTTTTTTTATCCTCTGCTTCCTCGTCCTTCCCGCGCTCGTTTTCCACGGTTTTCTCGGAAGGATTCCCGCTTTTCCAGATTTCCACCAGATAACATCCGTCCTGAACCTTTTCGCTGTCTGCCTGATACTGTTTCTGCGCTGCCATCTTGCAGAGATTCTGCACCGCAATTTCATTATCCACCAGAACCTCCACTTTTGCTCCCTCCTGGGATGCTTCCAGAGCACGCTTCGCTTCGATAACCGGCAGCGGACATGCCTTCCCTCTTGCATCAATCTGTTTGATCATATGATTTCTTGTTCCTTTCCATTTCTCATGACTTAATAACTGTTCGGTCTGTGAAACCATTACGCATAATTTATACTGTTTTTTATTTTTCAAAACACTCTTTTCAGATTCCGGGCATCGAATCTATTTTCTCAGTTTCTTACCAGAATTTTCTGTGTTTCCGCCTTTGTGATCCTGCCGACGATTCCGCAGCAGATTCCTTCTGCTTCCATCTTTGCAGCCGCCGCTTCTGCGTCTTCCTCCGGAAGGCTGATCAGAAGTCCCCCGGAAGTCTGCGGGTCAAACAGCAGCTCTTCCATTTCAAAGGAAACTCCCTGGAATTCCACAAAATCGCCGAGATGATTTCTGTTCCTCTGGGCGGCGGCCGTCAGATAAAATTCCCCGGCGTACTCCAGACTCATAGGCAGTCTTGGAATCTTTTTGCTGTCGATCACTGCGCTGAAAGAATCTCCCAGCATCTCTTTCAAATGGCCAAGAAATCCAAACCCGGTCACATCCGTACACCCGTGCACCCGGTACTCCCGGACAATTTCCGAAGCCCGCCGGTTCAGCCGGATCATCGACTGCACGGCGCCTTCCATCGCCTCATCGGAGGCTTCCCCGATCCGTCCGGCTGTGCAGATAATCCCGACTCCCAACGGTTTGGTCAGCAGCAGCACATCTCCATCCCGGCAGCCGTTGTTGACAAAAATCCGATCGGGATGCACGGTGCCCATCACGGACAGCCCATATTTGACACCAGTATCCTGGATGGAATGCCCTCCTGCCAACGTTCCTCCTGCTTCCTGTACTTTCTCATTTCCTCCCTGAAGGATCTTTCCCAGAATATTCAGATCCATCTGTTCCGGAAAACAGACGATGTTCAATGCCGTCTTCACATCCCCGCCCATCGCATACACATCGCTGAGGGCATTCGCCGCCGCAATCTGTCCGAACAGATACGGGTCTTCCACCATCGGCGGAAAAAAGTCCAGAGTCTGTACAATTGCTATATCGTCCGAAATCCGATAAACGGCGGCATCATCCGAGCTGTCATATCCAATGATAAGATTTTTATCCCTTACTTTGGGTTTTTCCAGTTTTTCCAGCACACGTGCCAGCGCTGCCGGTCCAAGCTTCGCAGTACATCCCCCGCCGGTGCAAAATACTATTTCTTCTGCCATCAATTCTCTCCCTCTTCACGCATTCCTGTCACCAAAATATTTTTCAAACAGAATCCCCACCTGCTCCCGGGCTTCCGCTTCAAACGCAAGATACTGTTCCAGCATCTTCCGTCCCTCTTCCGTAATCCTGGAACCACCGCCGGAACGTCCTCCGCTGACACGTTCCGTCAGCGCAAATCCAAGGCCTTCCTCTGCCGTCTTCATCATCTTCCATGCCTTGCTGTAAGCCAGCCCCATCCGCGCCGCCGCCTGGTGCATGGAGCCGGTTTCCTCAATCATTGTCAACAGCTGACAGATCCCCGGTCCGAAAACCTTATCGTCTTTCCAGAGTTTGATTGTCATTTTATAATGAAGCTTTTCTTCCATCCTGCCCTTTCCTTTCTCTGTACACACAGATCTTGGAATCTCTATGGATCTCCCGTTCTTCGTTATTTTTTTGAAAAAATAACGGTTTTTCAAAAAAAGAATGTGTCCGACACATTCCACATGGAACCTACTTTTTATTATATCAAAAAATGACGGTTTCTTCCATCTTTTTCTGCGGCTGCTGCCGGTCAGATGTAACCGTTCAGCTGCCTGAGCAGATGCCATCAAAAACCAAAAGCCGGAGCTTGTTTGAAAACCCATTCCCGCAATTTTCAAACAAGCTCCAGATATCGAGGCAGCTGTTCCTGACCAAAACACAGCCGCCTCGGCAGTTTCCTGAATCACGCAAGAATAAAACTCCAGATTGGTGTGGTAATCACCGATGCCAGAGTGGACATAATGATCATTTTCGTTGCGAACCCGGCATCCGCGTCATACTTCGCCGCCAGAATACTCGTCGTCGCTCCTGCCGGCATCGCCGCCAGAAGAACCGAAACGCCTGTAACCATCTCATCCAGTCCCAGCAGCCGGCACGGGATCAGCACCAGTACCGGGATCAGGATCAGGCGAACCGCGGAGTAAACCATCACCGGAACATCCACCATTTCCCGCAGCTTCAGATCCGCCAGGATCATTCCGACAACCATCATGGACAGCGCCGTATTGCAGCCAGCCAGAGAATCGATCGTAGACTGAACCATCCCCGGCAGCGGAAGCTGCGTCAGCATCAGGAAAATACCGATCTCACATGCGATGATACACGGATGCGTCAGCACTTTTTTGACCAGCGTTTTCACATCTCTGCTTCCGGAAAAAACGGAGATTCCCGAAGACCACATAACGATTCTCTGAGGGATCAGATAAATGGACGCAAGGGCAAGTCCCTGGGAACCAAACACACCCTCCGCGATGGGATTGCCCAGGAATCCCGCGTTGGAACAGACCGTTCCGTAATACAGACATTTCCATTTATTCCTTGGCATCCTTCCGAACAGAAGCTTTCCAAGCACCATACATCCCAGCTGGATACAGATCGATACGATAAGGATCGTCCCGAAAGAATGCATGGTCTCCCAGGAAAATTCAATCTGAAACGACCGGATGATATTGCAGGGGAGGATCAGGTTCAGTACCAGATCCGTCATATTTTTCTGTCCCTGCTCCCCCACGATCCCTACTTTCTTCAGAACCAGCCCCGCCAGCATCAGCAGGAAAATGGTTCCCTGTAACG
Organism: uncultured Fusicatenibacter sp.; assembly: GCA_902493585.1. Taxonomy (GTDB): domain Bacteria; phylum Bacillota; class Clostridia; order Lachnospirales; family Lachnospiraceae; genus Fusicatenibacter. The sequence goes on from CABUPZ010000001.1 coordinate 18,390, forward strand.
ACAATAATTCATTCATCTGCTTTCTCTCCGTTGTACTTTTTAAACCGACTTAATTCTCTGCAACAAAAAGCGACTCCCCGGAGCATGTTTGAAACTTTCTCTCAAACACACTCCCGGAGCCGTCCGGGCAATCGTTGGATGCATCTTTGCATCACTCGAATAGATTTAGTATAAGGCGTTACGTATAAAAAGTCAAGCCCGGCACTGCGTTCCACAAATAACTACAGGCACCATGTTCTGCAAATAAATCAGGTACTGCATTCTGCAAATCGCTCGATAGCACTTCAACCAGCCGATCTGTTACATACCCCTACCAGATTCGTATGATCTGTTCATAAAGCAAAATATGCCTGTCTGTCACATTGCGATTATCATGATAATGCCCGAAGAACCATTTTTTGTATTGCAGCCGTTCTTCCACTTTCTGCAGATAATCCGTCAGACTGTCTGGCAAGAACAGGCCGTTTCCAACGATATCCTGTGTTTTTGTCGGCGCGCAGTGCGTTATCACATAGTCCACCGTGGCATTGCATTTCTCTATGTTCCGCAGGCCCTCACTGCATTCTTCCTCTGACGGCAGTTCTTCCTTCCACCAGCTCACATGGTTGATCCGGTACGGAAGATAGCCTTGATCCAGCTGCTTTTTCCTGCTCTTAAACTCCGGATCATCCAGTTCCAGAATACCGCCCTGGATATCATGGCTCTGCGCTCCGCCAAAAGTAAATATCCTGCATCCGCTTATCTCGTAAACCTGGCCGCGCATCAGATGGATCACAGACGGCATAATCTCCTGCACCTTTCCGCCATGCCACTCCTTTACCGGGCATGCCTTCAGCAGGTCATAATTTTCATGGTTCCCGTCTACCCAGAGCGTCGTGAACGGCTTCTGGTCCAGCCACCTTCGCCACCACAGCTGCTCCTTATCTTCCGACCAATAACCGAAATCACCGCAGATGATCACATAGTCGTCCTTTGTCATTTCTCTCTGTTCCGGAAAGATCTCCGTGTTGAACCGGCGATAATCCCCGTGGCAGTCTCCCGTAATATAAATAGACATGGCAGCTTCCTTATTACAAATCAAAAATACCACAAGCAGTCAGTATTTTACTGACAGCCTGTGGTATTTCCTTCTCATGATTTCAAAGTACTGATCAACGAAAGCAGAACCGTATCCTTACTTCTCCGGCGCTTCGTCAATCGCCTTTCCAATATCATGGCGATAATATTTATTCTCAAAATCCACCCAGTCCACTGCCTCATAGGCATTGGCGCGGGCTTCTTTCAGATCCCTGCCCACTGCGGTGATTCCCAGAACGCGACCGCCGTTTGTGACGATCTCGCCGTCCTTGAATTTCGTTCCCGCATGGAAACAGTAATATCCTTCGGTCTCTTTGAACTTCTCCAGCCCATGAATCGGATACCCTTTTTCATAAGCCACCGGATACCCGTCCGATGCCAGAACAACGCAGACACAGGCGTTGTCTTCAAACTGCAGATCCACCTGGTCCAGGGTTCCGTCGATGCATGCCTCAAAGACATCGACGATATCCGTCTTCATCCGTGGCAGTACCACCTGGGCTTCCGGATCACCAAAACGTGCATTGTATTCCAGCACCTTCGGTCCTTCTTCCGTCAGCATCAGTCCAAAGAAGATCACGCCTTTGAACGGTCTTCCTTCTTCCGCCATTGCGTCCACCGTCGCCTGGTAGATATGCTTCTGGCAGAATGCGTCGATTTCTTTTGTATAGAACGGGCTCGGGGAGAAATTTCCCATGCCTCCGGTATTCAGTCCGGTATCTCCATCTCCAGCACGTTTATGATCCTGTGCGGAACTCATGGTCTTGATGGTTTTTCCATCCACAAAGGACAGTACAGAAACCTCTCGGCCTGTCATAAATTCTTCGATCACCATTTCATTTCCGGCGCTTCCGAACTTTTTGTCCATCATAATGGTCTTCACGCCTTCTTTCGCCTCTTCCAGCGTATTGCAGATCAGAACGCCCTTTCCAAGCGCCAGACCGTCCGCTTTCAGAACAATCGGAAACTTCGCGGTTTCCAGATACGCCATTGCCGCATCCGGGTCGGAGAATGTCTCATATCCTGCCGTCGGAATCTGATATTTCTTCATCAGATCTTTGGAAAATGCCTTGGATCCCTCCAGGATTGCCGCATTTTTTCTCGGTCCGAAAACGCGCAGCCCTTCTTTCTCAAAGACGTCCACAATGCCGCCTACCAGCGGATCATCCATTCCGATGACCGTCAGATCGATCTCTTTTTCCTTGGCGAAAGCTGCCAGACGGTCAAACTCCATTGCCGGAATATCCACACATTCCGCATACTCTGCAATTCCCGCATTTCCCGGCGCGCAATAAATCTTTTCTGCTTTCGGGCTCTGCGCGATCTTCCATGCGATGGCATGCTCTCTGCCGCCGCTTCCAACAATCAAAATTTTCATCCGTATCTTACTCCTTATTTCCTTCCTCTGCCTCAGCGATCTGTACCAGACCGTCCACAACGGAAACTCTTCCGTTCGCGATCAGATCGATCGCCCGGGGCATGATCTTCCACTCTGCTTCTTCCATTACCCTGCGCTGAAGGATTTCCGGCGTATCGCCCTGTTTAACCTCCACCGCCTTCTGAAGGATGATCGGTCCGGTATCCGTTCCGTCATCCACAAAATGCACGGTAGCTCCCGTAATCTTCGCTCCCCGTGCCAGCACAGCTTCATGAACTTTCAGCCCGTAATATCCGGTTCCGCAGAAAGACGGGATCAGGGACGGATGGATATTGATCATTTTGTTGGGGAAGGCATCTACCATGATCTTCGGGATCACCACCAGACATCCCGCCAGAACCACCAGATCAACGCCGTAAGACTGCACCTTCTCCAGCAGTGCCTGATTGAACGTTTCCCGGGTTTCATAACTTTTCGGAGAAACGCAGACCGCATCCACCCCTCTTTGGCGCGCCCGTTCCAGCGCATACGCCTTGGGGTTGTTGCTGATCACCACAGAAACCTCAGCGTTCGTGATGCTTCCGTCATCGATCGCGTCAAAAATCGCCTGCAGGTTTGTGCCTCCTCCCGAGACGAGGACCGCCATTTTTAACATAATGTAACTCCTTTTTCTCCTGCCTCAATATGACCGATGACATACGGTGTCTCTCCGGCATCCTTGATTGCTTTCATCGCTGCATCCACATCTTCCGGACGGACTGCAACGATCATACCGATTCCCATATTATAGGTGTTGTACATCATCTGTTCTTCAATGTTTCCTTTTTTAGCCATCAGACGGAAGATCGGCGGTACCGGATAGCTGTCTTTCTCAATGACCGCAACCGTACCGTCTTTCAGCATACGCGGAACGTTCTCATAAAATCCGCCGCCGGTAATATGGCTGCATGCTTTGACTGTCACGCCTGCTTCCTTCACAGAACGCAGCGCTTTCACATAAATCTTGGTCGGAGCCAGCAGTGCCTCGCCAAGTGTTGTTCCCAGTTCTTCATAATAAGTATCCAGGGAATCTTTGGTCATCGTAAAGACCTTGCGCACCAGGGAGAATCCATTGCTGTGTACGCCGGAGGACGCCATACCGATCAGGACATCACCAGCCTCAAGATCTTTTCCTGTGATCAGATCCTTTTCATCCACAACACCAACGGCAAAACCTGCCAGATCGTACTCATCTTCCGGATAGAAGCCCGGCATCTCCGCAGTCTCTCCGCCGATCAGCGCCGCGTCGGACTGAATACATCCTTCAGCCACACCTTTCACGATATCCGCAATCTTTTCCGGTGTGTTCTTTCCACACGCAATGTAATCCAGGAAAAACAGCGGCTCGCCGCCTGCACATGCAATATCATTGACGCACATAGCCACACAGTCGATACCTACGGTATCATGTTTGTCCATCAGAAATGCCAGTTTCAATTTGGTTCCTACACCGTCGGTTCCGGATACCAGCGTCGGTTTTTCCATATCCTTGAATTTCTCCATGGAAAATGCTCCGGAAAATCCGCCCAGATTGGTCAGCACTTCCGGGCGCATGGTCTTTTTCACATGCTCTTTCATCAGTTCCACGGACTTGTATCCGGCTTCAATATCAACACCTGCGTTCTTGTAATCCATAGTATCCTCCATCCTGGCCGCTTGTGCGGACCATTCTTTTCTATCTATCTTTTTTGGTAACCGTTTTTGCGTTCTTGTCTGTCGTTTCTTATTTAGTATAATTCTTATATCCGACTTCCTGCAGTTTTTTATCCTTTGCTACGACCTGCTCCTTCATCTCTTCGGAGTATGCTTTCAGTTTTTTCAGAAGTTCTTCATCGGAAGTAGCCAGGATCTTTGCCGCGAGGATCGCCGCATTCGCTCCACCATTGATGGCAACGGTCGCCACCGGAATTCCGGACGGCATCTGTACGATAGAGTAAAGGGAATCGCGTCCTCCCAGGGATGTGGTGTGCATCGGAATACCGATGACCGGCATCGGGAAGATTGCCGCACACATACCCGGCAGATGAGCCGCCATGCCTGCGCCTGCAATGATCACCTTCAGACCTCTCTCTTCTGCGGTCTTTGCATACTCAAAGAATACGTCCGGCTCTCTGTGCGCGGAGATGATCGTCATCTCGTAGTCGATTCCGAATTTCTCCAGCATGTCCGCTGCCTTGCTCATTACCGGCATATCTGAGTCGCTTCCCATTACAATTCCTACTTTTGCCATGTTTGTTCTCCTTTTCTCATAAATACTCATTAGTTCAACTTATAAGTAGAATTTATTAATTTAGTCTTACTTATAAGTAATTGTACTAAGCACTAGGGCTGTTGTCAATAGTTTTTTCTATAGAAAGCGGACGGCAGCGGAATCGCCGGGGCGGCACAGGGCAGGCATGCAGATTCCGCTGCCTGTGTTTTGTGCGGTGGATGGTGTGGTGTGAGAGTGTGAATGTTTATAAAGAAGTTATTATGAGTGTTTGGGGATTGTTCTATGTATTTGAGGGATGTTTTTATAGAAATTCGGGGATCGCAACCGGATTGTTATGTTTTGTTGCGGGATAGGTGCTGGTGTGGTTGACAGATTTTTGGTATACTTTTCTCAGCAACAGATAAACGTTTTCTGCAAAATGAGGCGTGCAGATTGCAGAAATGAATTTTCAAACACGCTCTGACGTTTGAATGACTTTGGAAGATCTGGAATGTCTGGCTGCTGAATTTATGATTGGAGAGAGGAGTGGTATCATGATTTTTAGTATAGTTGGAACCATCTTAACATGGATTACAATGATTATTTCTATTGCGTTGATTGTTCTTGTTTTCCGGGCGCTTCTGAAGTATATTCATTCCGGAAAGACACCGGATCATTCGGAGGCGATGAAGGATCAGAGGGAAGCTGGACCGAAGCTGCCGTTGGGTGATATTTTGAAGGCTCATCGAACTCGTTGTAATATGACTCAGGAATTTGTTGCTGAAAAAGTTGGGGTCAGCAGGCAGGCGGTCTCGAAATGGGAGAAGGGACTTTCGGAACCGAGTACTTCCAATCTGCTCGCTCTGGCAAGGGTCTTTGGTGTCTCTGTGGAAGAGTTGCTGAAGAATGTGAGCAGCGGTGATGAGAATTTTTAAAGAAGAAAGGCGAAATCCTATGACATTTACCGATTGTTTCGAAACACACAGTGCTTTGCTGATGGAAGGTGCTCTTGGAGAACGGCTGAAACGGGAATACCGATTGAAAATTGACGGTCCGGTGGGGATGGCGGGACTGGTTTACACGGCGTCCGGACGGCATGCACTGAAAACACTCTGGGACGGCTATGCCGGAATTGCCAGAGATTTTCTGCTGCCGTTTCTTGCCACAACACCGACACGCCGGGTAAACCGGGAGCGTCTCGCCGTTTCCGGATATTCTGCTTCCATTCTTCAGGACAACATGGAATTTCTGCGCGCAATCCATGGTGCGGCTTCGAGATCTGGTACCGTTGAAACTCTTCGGCGGCGGCTGCGGAACGGACGATACCCATATTAGAAAAATCGCAGAAAAAATCTCTTGCTGATTTTTCAGAATTTTGAAAGCAAAACCCAGAAAAAGGAGGCCGGCTGTCGCTCAGCCTGCCTCCTTTTTCCGGGTTTCGTATTCTTCCCTCAGGATAGAATAATAACTTGCGTCGCAGATGCCCTGGTTGTTCCAGTCGCTGTGGCGGAGCGTACCTTCGTATTTCATTCCGCACTTTTCCATCACTTTTCCGGAATTGACATTTCGCGAATCGTGTCTGGCGGAAACGCATCCGACCTGTACTTCCTCGAACAGGAAACGTATCACTGCTTCCAGCGCCTCCGAGGTGATTCCCTGGTGCCACCATTTTCTTGAAATACAGTATCCCATATGCGCCAGTTCCGCTTTTTCATTCATGGAAACTACGCTGATATTTCCGATCGGTTCGCTGGTCTCTTTCCACACGATCGCCCAGTTATAATAATCCGGCTGATCATACTGCCCGACCCATTCACTGAGAATTTTTTCGGAAACACCTGCATCCCTGTGCGTCGGCCAGGTGAGGAACTTCGTCACCTCATCGTCCCCCGCCCAGTTCCGGTACATCGCCTGAGCGTCCTCCGGCTGGAATCTTCTCAGAATCAAACGCTCTGTTTCAAGTGTTACCGTACCTTTGTGTTCCATCTCTCCACTCCTCTTTACTCCTGAAACGCCTCGTTCAGTTCCTCGGTTCCCGGAAGTACAAATCTTCCGTCCTCGATCAGGGAAACCTCCGATCCGTCTTCTTTCTGTACGCGGATGTAGTCCAGTTCATCGTAAGGGATCGTGATATCCGTGTGGCATCCAAAATATGCTTTTCCCGGATCTTCCTTCCGCAGGATGGAGATCTCGTTGTCTCTTGCTATGATCTCCTTGCCGTCCGGATTGAAGACCGCGGTATCTTCCGCCCAGCTGTAGCAGGTATCTCCCATCGCAAAGTGCGGTCCCATCTTTTCCGCGATCAGGATCGGCAGTTTATCTGCGATCTGATATTTTTCCGCCATCACATAGGCGGTGGTGTTGGTTCCGATGGCAAATTCTCCGATGGGCACGGTTTTGTGATGGTTCAGGATATTTGCCTCGATGTATTTTCTGTTTTCCTCTTCCTGCTCAAAGTTCGTACAGCCGTAATCTGTGATCATTCCATCGGTGAGTGTCAGACACAGGTTCTGATAATTCAATTCATTCAGGTATACGGAGGTCACATGAAGCACACCGCTGGTTCCCTTCAGTACCGGAGAAGTGAAGACTTCGCCGACCGGGATATTCACATCCGCAACGCAGTTTTCAAAATTTGTCTGCTTTTCCGGCTGCTCCAGTCTGTGCAGCTGGATCCAGAGGTCTGTGCGGTTCTCCCCTTTTCCTTTGACATGAACGCGGGTGCCCTGATCCAGAGCATCGATCAGGTGCTGCTGGATTCTCTGATATTTCCGGTAGTCCAGAGTGTTGATCTTTACCGTCTCCCGGAAAATCTCTTCAAATTGCTCCCCGATCTCAGGAACCGGATAAGCAATGATCGTAAAGCTGCGCTCTTCTCCGATAATGTAGCGGTTGGTGATCTGTCCTGCCTCGTTGTCATACCGCACCTGCAGCTTCTGCTGTTTTTCATTGAAGGAAAGAGCATCTTTGTTCGCCTTCGGGCTGAACGGCTTTTCTCCAAAAATCTCGATCACCGCAGGGCCGGCATGGGTATTCGCCTCTTCCTTATGTTTCTCATAAGCCACCTGCATTGCTCTCAGCCTGCGCTGTACCAGATCCTCGTCCAGAAACATGGCCGCATCTTCTTTATGATCGTAATCAAACTGTTTGTTTGGAATCGCTCCGGAATATCCGGTTCTCAGTCCTCTCCGGTTCCGGTCCGCCCCGTGAACGGCGCTGCGGTAAATCACCGGCTGCAGTCCCATCTCTTCAAACTGAAGGATCGCCGCGCGCACCATCCGTTCAAAGCCCAGATGATAGCGAATATTGACGGTCTTCTTCTTTGAGAGATCCTTGTTTCCAAGAACGAAACCGATCCGGTATCCTTCGGTGTAAGTCCGTGCCATTGCATCAATCTGCTCCTGCGGAAGACCGTTCAGGAATTCCGCCGTTTTCCGTTCATTTTCCGTAACATACTCGCCGTACCGGTACAGATAACGGAGATCCGTCAGATCCGCTTTGCGGACAATCTGGGACGCAAAATCCAGAGACGGATCTACCATCTCACGGATACGGTATTCCATGGTTTCATCGGTGTAATCACTCACATACCAGTAGAACACATCCCGAAGCGCCGCCTTCGTCGGAAGCTCCTCTTCCTCAAACATATGATAAATCTCCAGGAACAGTTCCATCACTACCACGCAGTCCCACAGACGGCCCTCATAGACGGACACTACCATCCCCTGGATCTCCGCGTACAGAAAGCTGAGCATCTGGCCATAGCCTTCTCCCAGCATCTTTGCCGCGTATGCCGGATTTCCGTAAGAATGTTCATACATTTCCGGAAGGATATCCCGATAAGGTCCCACATTGAGCACCTGCAGTTCCTCCATGGAACCATGTTCCAGAATGCCTTCGTTCAGCCTTTTCTCCAGCTCCTGCAGTTTTACGATATACTTCGCCATCTCAGCAAAATATTCCCGGTAAGTCACCGGAACACTTTTTTCCTCCGGAATCTGCCGGATCCTCTCCAGCGAAAGCTTCCGGCGTTCCTCAAGAAGCTCTCTTTCTTCCGTATCATTTCTGTAATCCGTCATCACTCTTTTCCTTTCTGTCATCGATCAGTCTGCCCTGCGCCACATTTTTTTCCAGCAGTTCCTTCATATATTCCCAAATCTGGCTGGAACCGGTCTCCGTATACTCGTTGCGCTTCAGCACCTGCGAGATCCGCACCTGATGTCCCGTCCAGTCTTTTCCTTCGTTGTAATCATTCAGGAGCAGCGGCTGAAAATTGTCCATCGTATGGGCAAACCTTGCTTCCGGCGTTTCGTACGCCTCAAATTCCTCCCAGAGCTGTCTCAGTTTTTCTCCCTGATCCTCCGGAAGCAGTCCGAAGATCCTTTCGGCAGCCTTTTTCTCCCGTTCTTCCTTCGTGCGGTTCGCCTCCTCGTCATAGGCATAGGTGTCCCCCGCATCGATTTCCACCAGATCGTGGATCAGTATCATGACCATTGTTTTTGCGATATCCACCGGCTGATTGGAATATTCCTGCAGAAGCCACGCCATCAGCGCCATATGCCAGGCATGCTCCGCGTCGCCTTCTCTGCGGGAATATCCGCAGATATGCGTCTGACGCTCAATCTGCTTTTCCCGGTCAATCTCCAGAATAAACTCCACCTGTCGGTTCCATCGTTCCCGATCCATCTTTCCTCACACTCCTATCAGAAACAGAGAAAGCCACAGTACCGCCAGCACTCCGCAGGAAACGGAGCCGATCACCGACTTTCTGTGGCTGACTTTCTCCTCCCGGAAGCTTTTCAGCCCCAGGTAAAACCCATAAACAGACGTCAGCATGGCAAACAAAGCGATAGCGCCTGCATAAACGCCTGCCTCGCCTCCAAAGGCAAACGATATCACCGCGTCCACCACGAAAAGCCCGCCGGAAAGAATCGCCAGCCGTACCGCCGTACCGCCTCCCTGGGAATGTTTCCTGATAAAATTGTAATTATACTTCTTCGCCATACCTGCGTCTCCTGATTTTATCACATAGTAAAAAAATCCAATAACCGCTCAGTGCACCCAGCGTATTCAGGATCATATCATCCACGTCAAAACAGCCGACCTTCCAAGTCAGCTGCACCGTCTCCACACCGAGACTGAACGCAAATCCCAGAAGAGTTACCAGCCAGAAGCTGCGCATCCTCCGGTGCATGACCGGAAGAAAGAATCCGAACGGCCAGAAACCGATCACATTTCCAGCCAGATTCAGAAACGCAGCCAGATTTCCCACCTGGCTGCGGTAGATCCAGAATCTCCGAACCTCCCGGAACGGTATCAGATTATATCTGTAATCCTGATCTGCAAAAGAATTCCTTCCGTAAATTTCCGCAAAAAACAGAAAATATACCAGCAGCAGGATATAAATTACAAACAGAATCCGGCCGATCACACGGATTCTGTTTTTGGTTTCTGTTTTCAATGACTTCTCCTTGTTAAATAACTCAAAACGTTATTTCTGCACGCCGTTTTAAAAGTCTGGCACCGTTTACAATCATCAGGACTCCCATGGAAATCCCGGCAGCCAGAAGGAGGATTCCCATCGCAATGCTTCCGCCTCCGGTCTGACCCATGGTCTTGAAAACTTTTTCATTCATAAAAACAACACCTCTTTATTTTTTACTGTGCACCATATTCCGCATAATATGCATCAATCGCTGCTTTCATTGTGTCGTCGATAATCACTTTTCCCTGGCATGGCTTGTTGTACAGATATTCGATCACTTCTTCCATCGTAACGATCGCATTTGCCGGGAATCCGTATGTCTCCTGGATCTCTTCCAGCGCGCTCTTGGTTCCTTTTCCACGCTCCATGCGGTTCAGGGATACCATCAGGCCCTTGATCTCCACATTGCCCTGTGCCTGGATGATCGGGAAGGTCTCCTCAATGGATTTTCCGGAAGTAGTCACATCCTCAATGATCACCACACGGTCTCCGTCCTTGATCCTGCTTCCCAGAAGGATTCCTGTATCCCCGTGATCCTTCACCTCTTTACGGTTGGAACAATAACGGATATCCACACCGTACAGCTCGCTGATCGCCATGGTGGTGGCAACGCTCAGCGGAATGCCCTTGTATGCCGGTCCGAAAAGTACATCAAAATCCAGACCATAATTGTCGTGGATCGCCTTCGCGTAATACTCACCCAGACGCTTCAGCTGTGTTCCTGTCACGTAAGCGCCCGCGTTCATGAAAAATGGGGATTTTCTTCCGCTCTTCAGCGTAAACTCTCCAAATTTCAGTACCTGGCTCTCCACCATAAACTCAATAAATTCCTGCTTATATGCTTCCATTGTATTTCAAACCTCCTGTTGAAACGATCAGACGATTCCGATCAGTTCATGAATATCCCTGATATTATGTTTTCTCATGTATTCTTCGATTCCGTGAACGGTCTCCACCGTCGCGTACGGATTCACAAAGTTTGCCGTTCCGATGGACACTGCCGTCGCGCCTGCCATCAGGAACTCCAGAGCGTCCTCTGCATTGGAGATGCCTCCCATTCCGATGATCGGAAGCTGTACCGCATGGGCAACCTGATAAACCATCCGCACCGCGATGGGCTTCACTGCCGGGCCGGACATTCCCCCGGTCTTATTTGCCAGGGCAAAGGTTCTGCGGTTAATATCGATCTTCATACCGGTCAGGGTGTTGATCAGGGAAAGGACGTCCGCCCCTCCGCTCTCCGCCGCCCGCGCCATCTCGGTGATATCTGTCACGTTCGGACTGAGTTTCATGATCACCGGCTGCTTCGCGTATTTTTTGATCTCCCGGGTAATTGCCTCCACGGCCTTCGGATCCTGTCCGAAAGCGATTCCGCCTTCCTTTACGTTCGGACAGGAAATGTTGATCTCCAGTAGATCCACCGGCTCGTCAGACAGACGTTCCACCACCTCACAGTAATCCTGTGTGCTCTTTCCGCAGACATTGACGATCACTTTCGTGTCAAACTGCTTCAGGAACGGCAGATCTCTTTTGCAGAATACTTCCATTCCCGGATTCTGAAGACCGATGGCATTAAGCATGCCTCCGTAAACCTCAGCAATCCGCGGCGTTGGATTTCCCGGCCACGGTACATTGGCCACACCTTTGGTCACCACCGCGCCAAGCTGGTTCAGATCTACAAATTCACTGTATTCCGCTCCGGAACCAAACGTGCCGGAAGCTGTCATCACCGGATTTTTCAGTTCCACTCCCGCCAGGCTGACGCCAAGATGCAGACTGTCTTTCTTCATCATAACTCCACCTCCGTGCTCAGGAATACGGGACCATCCTTGCAGATTCTCTTATTGTGAACCTGGGAATGTCCGTCCACCTCTGTGGATTTGCAGACACAGGCAAGACATGCGCCGATTCCGCAGGCCATTTTTTCTTCCATGGATACCCAGCAGGGGATTCCTTTCTCCAGCGCGTAAGCTTTGATCGCCCGCAGCATCGGAGTCGGCCCGCAGGCGAAGATCAGATCCGCCTCCAGCCGGTTGACTTTCACCGCGTCGAGCACATTTCCTTTCGTTCCTGCGCTGCCATCCTCGGTGGCAAGATACAGCTGGCCTGCCGCGTTCAGTTCCTCGGTCAGAAACAGTTCGTCCCGGTATCCGGAAACGATGATTTTCTCTCCCTGGATCGCCTTGGCGGTTTCCAGCATCGGCGGGATACCGATTCCTCCGCCCATCAGCATGACACGTTTCCCTTTCGCCTCCTCCAGCGGAAATCCATTGCCCAGAGGTCCCAGGATATCGATGGGATCCCCGGCGCGAAGACGGGAAAACTCTCTGGTTCCGTCTCCCGCGATCCGGTAAACGATACGCAGGGCGTCCTTTTCCCTGTCGATCTCACACAGGGAGATTGGGCGCGGAAGCAGTCTGCTGGCATCTTTCGTATATACAGAAACAAATTGTCCCGGCTTCGCCTCTCTTGCGATCGCTTTTGTGGAGATCCACATGCTGTAGATATCCTTTGCAATGCATTCCTGGCTGATCACCGTACAGCATTCTTTGATTTTCATACTTCTATCTTTCTCCTCATCCAGATGGTAATTCCCTATTGTTCAGGCGCCATCTCTTTTATTTGGCATTCTCGAGAGCTGTGCTGATGTCTGTCACCATATCCACAACCGCCTGACGGGAAGCGTCCGCAAAATTCTCCGCACCGAAGGACGCATATTTCTCCTGCTTGTAAGCAGCGATGATTCCTCTGGAAGAGTTCACGATTGCGCCCAGGCCGTCCTCATTGAAGAAATGTACCAGATCCTTGCCCTGGCCTCCCTGCGCTCCGTAGCCCGGAACCAGGATGTATGCCTTCGGCATGATGCTACGCAGTACTTTTCCCATCTTCGGATAAGTCGCTCCCACAACAGCTCCGATGTAGCTGTAGGAATCACCCATGTGCTCCTCGCCCCATGCAGCCACCTGCTCACCGACCCACTCATACAGCGGGCGTCCGTCGATCAGGCGATCCTGAAATTCGCCGCTGGAAGGATTGGACGTCTTTACCAGAATAAACAGACCTTTTTTCTCCTCTTTGCAGACCTTGATAAACGGTTTTACACCGTCAGAGCCAAGGTACGGATTCACGGTTGCAAAATCCTCATGGAATCCTGCATAAGACTTGGATCCTACCTGAACATGTCCCAGATGGCCTACCGCATATGCCTCAGAAGTGGAGCCGATATCGCCGCGCTTTACGTCGCCGATGACCACCAGGCCTTTTTCCTGACAATAGGAAACGGTCTTTTCATAAGCTGCCATTCCCGGAACACCGAACTGTTCGTACATTGCCACCTGCGGCTTTACCGCCGGAATCAGATCATAAGTAGCGTCAACGATCGCCTTGTTGAACTGCCAGATGGCCTCTGCCGCTCCCTCCAGTGTCTCACCGTACTCGGCAAACGCTTTTTTCTGCACATGCTCCGGCACATAGGACAGCATCGGATCCAGTCCTACGACGATCGGTGCATTGGTTGCTTTGATCTTTTCAATCAGTTTGTTAATCATGTTTCCCTGTTCTCCTCATTTTATCTTATCTTTTTATCTCATCTTTTGATCATTCCTGCTTTTCAGGCTTCTGCAATGCTGCTGTAATACTATCTTGCCTGATAAACGATCTTTCCGTCACAGATCGTGTATTTCACGCTGCCTTTCACCTTTTTCCCTCCAAAAGGAGTATTCTTTCCTCTGGAGACAAAGGTTTTCGGATCGATCACATATTCCTCGTTGGGATCGATGATCGTCACATCCGCGTCCTTCCCCGGCTTCAGGGAGCCTTTCTGCTCCATGTGGAGGATCCGCGCCGGATTGTAGCTCATCTTCTCCGCCATCTGCATCGGAGTCAGGATTCCGGTATCCACCAACTCCGTGATCGTCAGCGCCACGCTGGTCTCGAGTCCGACAATGCCGAACGGAGCCTTCTGAAAGCTCTGCTGTTTTTCTTCCAGCGCATGGGGCGCATGGTCGGTGCTGATCACGTCAAAGATATCGTCCTTCAGCCCCTGCTTCAGGGCTTCCACATCTTCCTTCGTGCGCAGCGGCGGGTTCATTTTATAATTGGTATCTCCCTTTACCATATCGTCGGTGGAAAGCGTAAAGTGGTGCGGGCATACTTCCGCAGAGATGGATACGCCGTTCCTGCGGGCTTCCTCCACCATCTTTGCGCTGTCCTTTGTGGAGCAGTGGCAAAGATGCAGATGCGCTCCTGTATTTTTGGCAAGGACTATGTCACGGGCAATGATCACATCCTCCACCGCATTGGAGATGCCTGGAAGATTCCATTCCTGCGACTTGTCTCCCTGATTCATGCAGCCACCGTGTACCATATTGATATCTTCACAGTGCGCAAGCACCGGAATGTTTCTTCTCGCCGCGATCTTCATCGCTTCCTCATAAAGCTGGGCATTCATCACGGACTTTCCGTCCTCGCTGATTGCCGGAATTCCGGCATCCACCATCCCGTCGATATCCGCCAGTTTTTCTCCCATCATGCCCTCTGTGATCGCGCCCACCTGAAGCACATGGATCGGCGCATGCTGTCTCGCCTTGTTTTTCACATAATTGACACGGTCCGGATTGTCAATGACCGGTTTTGTGTTCGGCATTGCAAGTACCGTTGTCACACCGCCCTTGGCTGCCGCCATCGCACCGGTAATGATATCCTCCTTATGGGTCAGGCCCGGATCTCTGAAATGCACATGCATATCGATCAGACCCGGCATGACATAACAGCCTGCCGCGTCGATCACTTTCGCGGCGCTGTCCGAAATCTCCTTCTCAACCTTGGCGATCCTGCCGTTCTCAATCAGCACATCACAGATCTCATCCAGCCGGCTGTCTGGATCGATGACATGTCCGTTTTTAATCAAGATACTCATAACTTCGTTTTCCTCGTTTCTGCTTATGGTCTGCTTACAGATTCATTTACCCTTTTATCATACACGAAATCTTCAATGAAATAAAGAGTTTTTTCTTGACTTTTTGTTTTCAAAAGTCTATAATTAAAGCAATTAAAAAAAGTTGTGGATGTAATACAAGGTCACTAGTTATTAGAGATTATATTAACGATTCACCTTCAATATAATCTGTAATAGCTGGTGAATTTTTTTTCTGAAAACTTCGCCCGCTTATGGTGAGCAAAGACTTGCCAAACATCACGTTTTTATTTTATTTCTATGGAGGTAACACACAATGAACAAGGGAACAGTAAAATGGTTTAACGCTGAGAAAGGTTATGGCTTCATCACCGGAGAAGACGGAAACGACGTATTCGTACACTTCTCCGCAATTCAGGGCGAAGGATTCAAATCTCTGGATGAAGGCCAGGCTGTTACTTACGATCTGACCGAAGGCGCTCGCGGCATGCAGGCTGCCAACGTTGTAAAATGCTGATCATTTCCAGTACGGAAGAACACTGCTTAAGAACATTCCATACCGCTGCCCACGCTCTGTGGACAGCGGTATTTTTAACAAACTTACAGCATATAAAAGCGGATCGTTTTTTTCATAGGGAAGCAATTTCCTATGAAATAAAAACACAGGCCGCTGCATATGATCTCCGCAGCGGCCCATCCATTTTATCCCTATATCCGTTTTTTCGTTTTTCGTATCTCTTTTACTCTTCTGAAGTATCTTCCAGGGAACTGTTGATCCCCGCCAGATAATCCTGCATACCGGTCACGTTCATCGTCGTGGTCGTCGCCTCACGCTGACTTTCCTTCTCCGCCTGAACATTGGTATAAACAGCCATAGAAAACCAGGTGATCAGACCTCCAAGCACCAGAACGGTAGCCGTATACTCCAGACGGCGAACCCATTTTTCACGGCGCATAAGTTTCTGGCGATTCGCTTTTTCCTTTTTATATTTGTCAACTTTTTCCTGACTCATGCTTCGACTTCCTTTCCAAACCCTGTAATGCCGGCCGCAGCCGTTCAGCTGGCTGATGTCTGCAAGCATCCTGCTCCATACCGGCAACACATAATGATTTAAAATTATACTACAATTTCACCGGAAATAAAAGCTTTTTTTCAAATCGCCACGTTCACGCATACCGCCTGCCCCTGACTGCTTTCGTCCGCATTAGATAACCACGATCACGCCGCCGTCATTTGCGTACATGCTGCTCACGCCCCGGGTATCCAGGATCACCGAGTCTTTCACCTTGATCCGCTCAAGGATCGCGTCCCTGACGATCTCCGCGCGTTCCGGACAGTTGCAGTGGGAAATGCCGAGAACCTTCTTTTCCGGCTCTTTGACTTCCTTTACAATATAATCCACCATCTTCATCAGCGCTTTGTTGATTCCCCGTGCCTGATCCAGCTGGCAGATGGTTCCTTCCGGTGTGGCGCCCATCACCGGTTTGATCTTCAGCGCAGACGCGACAAACGCTTTCAGATTGGAAAGACGGCCGTTCTTTCTCAGCGTCTCCAGATTTTCCAGAACAAAATAGGTGTTCTGACCGTCAATATACTGTTCCACCGTATCGACCAGCTCGCCAAACGGCATGCCTGCCTTCTCACATTCAATGATTTTCTTCACGATCAATGTCTCGCCCACAGACGCGCTTCTGGAATTAAACACATGAATCTTCTTTGTGCCGTCTTTCTCCAGCGCCAGTCCTCTTCCCAGCATCGCGCTGTTGTAGGAACCACTCAGTTCCGCGGAAAGGGTCACCGCATACTGGTGCTCCTGTTCTCCTTCAAATACCTGCTGATACACTTCCGGAGAAGGACATGCGGATTTTGGGCATTCCGGACATGCCGCTACTTTCGCCAGAAAAGACTTCTGATCAAAGGTCTCATCGTCAACAATCTGCTCTCCTCCCACTTCCAGCGTCAGAGAAGCGGTGAGAATTCCCTGATCTTTCTTCATTTCTTCTGTCAGTTCGCAGCAGCTGTCTGCAATAATCTGATAGGACATACTATTACCTCCAAAATCACTCTCTATCTTCGATCGAATCGATAAATGACTGTCACATTTCATCACATAGTTTTGATAACTACATTTTATGATACCATACTCTCCATAGCATTGCAAAACATTTTTACTGTCTTTTTTCCCTTTTTTGAGGTATACTTATTAATGTTTCCTATCATCCTCACCGAATCCGTATGCTGAATCTGAACAAGGAGAATCTGTATGCGCTATGATCTGCGTTCAGGCATGACGCCTGTCCCCGAAGAAACCGCGGCTTTGGAACAGCCGCAGCTTGAACTGTATACTTTTGAAGACGCTGAAAACGTTCTTTCCTCCGTCCCGTTTTATTCGGTTCTAAAGCGGGACCTGGGAACCGAAAAGATCCAGTACTGCAAGGCGGAGATGCTGCCGGGCTGTGTAATCGGCACTCTGGTCATTCCGGACAAGTCCGCACCCCTCCATGACAGTATGAAACTTTCCTATTACCTGGAACAGAACCGGCTGATCCTGATCGATGAAAACGGACAGATCCTGGAGACGCTGAATCGTCTGCTGGAATCAGAACTGCTGGAAACCTCAGAGACCCCGCGTTTTTTCTTTTCCTTTCTGGAATCCCTGATTCAGGATGACCTGCTCTTTCTCCAGAATTTTGAAAAACGTCTGGCTACCATGGAGGCATCTCTGACCGATGCCCTGCCCCGGGAGCTGAAAACCAATGTGATCACAGGGCGGCGGGAACTTCTGGTTTTTCACGCCTACTATCAGCAGCTGATGGACATGTGTGAGATTCTCTCAGAAAATGAAAATCATTTCTTCCCGGAGGACTTCACCATTCACTTCAACCGGCTGTCCGGCAGGATCGACCGTCTCTACGACCATACCCAGATCCTGAGAGAATATGCCCTGCAGATCCGGGAAATGCATCAGACGCAGGTAGACATCCGTCAGAATGAAACCATGCGTCTTCTGACTGTGGTTTCCACTGTTTTCTTCCCCCTGTCCCTCCTGGCGGGATGGTATGGGATGAATTTCAAATATATGCCGGAGCTTCAGAACCCTTTCGCTTATTTTATCCTGATCGGCGTATGCTTATTGATCGTGATTCTGGAAATCTGGTATTTCAAAAGAAAAGGCTGGCTGTAAGGAGAAACTTGTATGCGCGCATTTAAAATAAAAAATCTGAAAGACTTTATGAACCAACTGCTTCTGGCAGATACTTTCGACTATTTTTCTGTATCGGAAGCTTCCATTACCACATTTGTCACTTTTTCCATCGACGGTTCTCTCCACCCGGATTTCTACGATTCTGACACGGCGGCACGTCTGAAAGCTGCCGGCAAATCACAGGTACGGTGGTCGGGCATCAAATCCTGGTGTTACTCCGTGATCCGCGGCAAACGGACACCGGTCAGCTTCCGTTTTATCTTCCTTCTTCCGGAGGACCGAAGCCGGGCGCTGTGCGAATCCTGCCAAGCCCCCGTCGAACCGGACAATATCGCAGGGCTTTTCCTCAATATCCAGTACAACGGCACCGCGCTGACCGTCACGACAGGGACCTCCCTGAAAATCTTTACGCTGGACAAGACCCTGGAACATGCTTTTGACGACGCCGTCCAGAAGTTCCTCCTGGAACATGGCATTGACTTCCAAATGGAGTGACCATTTGCAGTCGTGCCCCACAGGCACTATGTTTTCACATATTCTGCGCAGACCTGGCTGAACTGTCACAAAAACGGCACTTTATAAAAACTTTACAAATCTGAAAACCCTTGATTTTACAATGTTTTCTCCATTTTGTTAGCACTCTTTTAAAATGAGTGCTAATTTTTTCTTGACTTTTTGATTTTCCGGTATTAGTATAACTCTTATCAAGAAAAGAAAAAGGAGCGTGACTTATCATGGCAGCAAAACATGGTAATCTGTCAATCAACAGCGACAATATTTTCCCTATCATAAAAAAATGGATGTACTCAGATCATGACATTTTCGTTCGTGAGCTGGTTTCCAACGGCTGCGATGCCATTACAAAACTGAAAAAACTGGACGGCATGGGCGAATACGAGCTTCCGGAAGATTATAAAGCCAGCATCCAGGTCATTGTAAATCCGGAAGAGAAGACTCTGAAATTTATCGATAACGGTATCGGTATGACCGCCGACGAAGTGGAAGAGTATATCACCCAGATCGCATTTTCCGGTGCAACAGAATTTCTGGAGAAGTACAAGGACAAGACCAATGCAGATCAGATGATCGGCCACTTCGGACTTGGCTTTTACTCTGCGTTCATGGTTGCGGACGATGTGCATATCGACACCCTGTCCTACAAAGAGGGTTCCACCCCGGTTCACTGGGAATGTGACGGAAGCACCGAATACGACATGCAGGACGGTGATAAGACGACGGTCGGAACGGAGATCACCCTGTATCTGAACGAAGACTGTCTGGAGTTCTCCAACGAATACCGTGTCAGAGAAGTCATCGAAAAATACTGCTCTTTCATGCCGGTGGAAATCTTCCTTTCCAAGGCAAATGCTCCGCAGGAATACGAGACCATCGATGAGAAAGACCTGCGGGATGACGATGTTGTCGTAGAACACATCCACGAGGATGCAAAATATGAGGAAAAGAAAAACGAGGACGGCACCAAAGAACAGGTAGAAGTCTCTCCTGAAAAAAATCAGGTAAAGATCAACAAACGTCCGGTTTCCTTAAGTGATATTCATCCGCTTTGGAGCAAACACCCGAACGAATGCAGCGACGAAGATTACAAGGAGTTCTACCGCAAGGTATTCAACGACTACCGCGAACCGCTGTTCTGGATCCACCTGAACATGGACTATCCATTCAACCTGAAAGGTATCCTGTACTTCCCACGGATCAACACTGAGTATGATTCCATTGAAGGAACAATCAAACTCTACAACAACCAGGTATTTATCGCGGACAACATCAAGGAAGTAATTCCGGAATATCTGATGCTGCTGAAAGGTGTCATCGACTGCCCGGATCTGCCGCTGAACGTATCCCGAAGCGCACTGCAGAACGACGGTTTCGTCAAGAAAATCTCCGATTATATTTCAAAGAAATTCGCGGATAAACTTTCCGGCATGTGCAAGACAGACCGTGAAAATTACGAGAAATTCTGGGACGACATCAGCCCGTTCCTGAAATTCGGATGCATCAAGGATGAGAAATTCTCCTCCAAGATGATGGACTATATGCTGTACAAAAACATCGACGGAAAATATCTGACCCTGGAAGACTGCATCAAAGAAAATACAAAATCCGAAGAGACTGCCGAGAATACCGACAGCGCTTCCGACTCCGCAGAATCCAACAGCGAAACAGCTTCCAGCGAGAACACTGAGGAAACTGCTTCCGATTCCGCATCCTCCGAGGAAAATAAGGACGAAAAGAAAGAGCCGGAAAAGACAACCATCTACTATGTGACGGATGAAGTGCAGCAGAGCCAGTACATCAATATGTTCCGCTCCCAGGGCATGGACGCTGTGATCCTGAAGCACAACATTGATTCCGCATTCATCTCTCATGTGGAACGTCTGAACGAAAACGTAAGATTCCAGCGGATCGACGCGGATCTGACGAACGATATGAAAGAGGAAAGCTCCGAAGACCTGACCGATGCAGCCAAGACTCTGACCGACCTGTTCCGCAAGGTACTGGATAAAAAGGATCTGGATGTAAAGGTAGAAAACCTGAAAGATGAAAATGTCTCCGCAATGGTAACCCTCTCCGAGGAAAACCGCCGTATGCAGGAAATGATGAGAATGTATGGAATGACCGGAATGGATCCGTCCATGTTCGGCGGCCAGGAAACTCTGGTATTGAACGCAAAACATCCTCTGGTAAAATATGTTCTGGAACACGGCGACGGCGAAAATACACCACTGTTCTGCGAACAGCTGTATGATCTTGCCATGATCAGTCACAAACCACTCGACCCGGACGCTATGACAAAATTCGTAAACCGCAGCAATCAGATCATGATGCTGTTGGCTAAGTAAATAAATAAAGAAAGAAAGAATGAATGAAACAGACCGAGGGCATCGCTCAATCATCGAATCGATGATTGAGCGATGCCCTCGGTCTGTTTCGGAAACGGCAACTGTGCAATAACTCTCATCACAAAAACATAGCGAATACCGACGCTCCCACCACGGTCAGCAGTCCGGAAACGGCGATGGACAGGCTGCTCATGGCGCCTTCCACTTCCCCCATTTCCATCGCCTTTGCCGTTCCGATGGCATGAGATGCGCTTCCGATGGCGATTCCCTTCGCTACCGGCTCATGAATCCGGAAAATCCTGCACACCAATTCCGCGATGATATTTCCCAGAACTCCTGTGACAATGATCACCGCCACCGTGATCGTCACGATGCCGCCCAGTTCCTCCGAAACACCCATGCCGATCGCCGTTGTAATGGATTTCGGCAGCAGTGTCACATATTCCTCGTGGCTCAGCCCGAACGCAGCTGCCAGCGCAAGGACACTGCCCAGGCTGCTCAGGACACCGGAAAGAATGCCCGCCGCTATCGCCTTTGCATTTTTCTTCAGCTGCTCCAGTTGTTCATACAACGGAATTGCCAGGCAGACCGTCGCCGGAGTCAGTAGGTAACTCAGATATTTTGCCCCTTCGTTATATCGTTCATAATCCACATCAAAGACCAGCAGAACTGCAGCCACAAGAACGATGGAAATCAAAAGCGGATTAAACACCGCCAGCTTCCATTTCCGCTTGATCCATACCCCCACCTGATAAGCCAGAACGCTGACCACCACACCAAAAAACAGGGAATCTCCCAGCAGCTCACTCATCTCTCTTCCTCCTGTCCATCCGTATGATTCTCTGTGTTACTCTCCCGGACACCACCATCACCACAACCGTCGTCACAACGGTAATGACCGCCACGGACAGCAGGATCGGCCGCAGTGCACTCCAGGAATCCAGAAGTCCCACCGCCGCCGGGATAAACATCAACGGCATGATTTCAATCAGAAATTTTCCGGAATCCTGTACCGCTTCCAGCGGCAGAAGGTGTGTCATCAATGCCGCCAGCATCAATACGAGACCGTAAATGCTTGCCGGGATCGGCAGGGGGATTACTGCCCGCAGGATTTCTCCCAGAAAAGAGATCAGAAGAATGATACCGAATTGTTTGATATACTTCATTTCCCGCATTCCTCCCTGCATTTGTTGACTGCCGCCTCCACCAGATCACTGTCTTTCCTAACCGCTGTTCCTTCTTCCTCCTGAACCTTCTGGTAAGCGATTCTCGGGCTTCCATCCGCCGCGTAAATTGTGCCGCAGGGTATAAATCCATTCTTTTCCAGAATATGCTGCATCACCCGATTATCTCTGTGGGTGTCAATACGGAGATTTCCGCATCTGGCAACCGCCCATTCCAGACAACAGTCCGCGACTCCCCGCACACGGCCCCGTCCCGCAAGGCGGTGAACCACTCCGTAAGGTTCTTCGTTCAGCCATTTTCCACCGTCTATCTTCTGATACGTGGCATCCGGACCCGGAAGGTAAGAAAACACTCCCTCGATCTCATTTTTCTGAACGCACACATAACAAACACCCCGGCGGATTTCTTCCTGTATCAACGCATCCGCGGGATAAGAATCTTTCCATTGACCTGGATTTCCTGTTTTTCTCATAAATGCTCTTGCATGAGCATAAATTTCCATCAATATCCCCAGGTCCTTCTCTTCTGCTTTTCGAATATCCACTGCCTCTCTCCTTTTCTGTCTTTTCCTCTGATTGGCAATGCCAAACCATTGCCTATCTTACAACAAACGTCTTTTCCCTGTCAAGCAGGAGCAATTTTTAAAAATTCTTAGGAAGTTCCGCCGCTTTCCTTTATTTTTCTTCGATATACTGAAACAAACAAATGTGGGGGAAATATTATGAAGACGATCAAAAAGAACAGTAAAATAAAAAATGCCGGTTCTGGATTTTTCCGGCATTTTTGCTTCTTGCCGCAGTAACAGGCATACTCATTCTTGTCCGCGTAAAACCGGACTGGATCTATCGGGCAAACCAAAGCGTCACATCTCTGTTTACCAGCGCCCCGTTCGAATCCTTTTCTCCGGAAAGTCAAACGCTGCAGACCGCTTCAGCGGACGAACTGCTCCAGGGCGCCTACGGATGCAGCCCAGGCACAGAACTGTTTCTTGTCAATGAGGACCATCCGCTTCCTTCTGATTATACTCCGGAGCTGACCGTGTATCCGGATACCGATGTCCAGCTTTCATCCATGCAAAATCAGAGGCAGGCCAATACGTAAACAGCAACTGCTGGAATTACGGATTTATCATCCGCTATCCATTTCTGAAAACAGAAAGCACAGGCATTCCCTTTGAACCCTGGCATCTGCGCTATGTAGGCCTGCCCCATGCGGAAATCATCGAAAAGAATTCCTGGACGCTGGAAGAATATCTGAAACAGATGACTCCCGGAACTTTTTACCGCAGCGGAAACTACTGGATTTCCCGTCAGGAAGGACCGCTGCTGTCTTTTCCCGCCACAAAATTTGACTTCCATATTTCTCCGGACAACCAGGGCTTCTATGTCCTCTGGGGACAGCTTGATTAGAGCATCGATTTCACAATGGTATGATAAGCATTTTCCAGAATTTCCGCCGCCTGCTCCACGGAAACGCGGCTGCTGTCCAGACAAAAGTCATATTCGTCCATCTTATCCCAGCAGCCTTCTGTAAAATAGTTATAATAATACTCTCTCTGCTTGTCGATCCTGCGGATCAGGCTGCGGGCTTCCTTAGCATTGATGGACGCCCGCTTCATGATCGTCTGAATACGCACCTCCATCGGCGCGTAGACAAACACGCTGACACAGCTGTTCATTCCCTTCAGGATACGGTTGGCGCACCTTCCCACGATAATGCAGTCCTCCCGGGCCGCCAGTTCCTCGATAATCTTTTTTTCCGTGTCGTACAGCATATCATTCATAGGATAAAAACGGAACCTGTTTTCCATCTGCATTTTCTCATCCACCGGATACCTCCAGGGATTGGCCCTCTGTTCATCCACCTTCAGCAGTTCCTCATAGGGAATATCACTGCGTTCCGACGCCAGCCGGATCAGTTCTTTATCGTAAAAATGAATCCCCATGCGTTCCGCCAGAGCTCTGGCGATCCGCCGGCCATTGCTTCCGTACTGCCTTCCAATCGTAATTACTCCCATAGTCACTTCCCCTTTCTTTTCTTTCGAAAAAAGGAAGACCGCCCACAGGCAGTCCCCCTTTTTCGCACTGTGAAGATCCGGCAGTCTTTTCCGCTCATTTGCCGTCCCGTCCACAGCAGCTTCTGTGTTATCATTCAGCTGTTACCAGGTACGTCTCTCAGTTACACTTACTCTTCTTTCAGTGTCTGATACATTTTTTCCAGGATCTTCGCATATTTCTCGATGGACCACTTGCTGCTGTCGATACAGATGTCATACTCATCCATATCCTCCCAGTTCCGATCGGTAAAATAATTGTAGTGATATCTTCTCTGTTTGTCCACCTTTCTGATCCGTGCACGGGCTTCTTTCTCACTCATGGAGTCCCGCTCCATAACGTTCTTGATCCGGAAGTCCATCGGTGCATAGACAAAAATACTCAGACAGTCATCTCTGTCTTTAAGGATCCGATTTGCGCATCTTCCGACGATCACGCAATCCTCGGTAGCAGCTTTTTCCCGAATGATCTTCTTTTCCGTATCATACAGAATATCATTTACGGAATAATACCAGCGTTCTTCTGCTATCCAACTGTTCTCTGTCATTGCAGGATAGTTCCAGAGACTTGCCCGCTTCTCATCTGCCTTTACCAGCTCGTCGTAAGGAATATTACTCTTCTCCGCGGCCAGACGGATCAATTCCTTGTCATAAAACTGGAATCCAAGACGCTCTGCCAGTTCCTTTGCGATTTTTCGGCCATCGCTTCCGTATTGTCGGCCAATCGTTATAACACCCATATTCACCTCTCCTTTCTCCTACAATTACTTTTGTATCTTGATTTTACCACATCTTTCTTTGTTTTTCCATAAGTTTTCTAATAATTTTAAAATAAACTTGTCTTTTATTTTTTTGAATCTTTTATATTCATGTGTTTCTGAATTTTTTATTATTTTTAATATTCTATTTGATAATTTTGTTTTTCAAGAGCTTGATAATCTCAAACACGATCTGCAAGTGAAGCTGCAGCCATTCCCAAAACCACCCCAGTCATACATACCAGCACACTTACCGCCGCATATCCAACTCCCAGAAACAACTTTCCTTTTTCCAACAGCTGAACGGTTTCCAATGAAAACGTGGAAAATGTCGTAAACCCTCCGCAGAAACCGGTTTTCAAAAACAAGACCATCCTCGGAGATTCCGACCATCGGTTCGCTGCCAGTCCTACGATCAATCCGATCAAAAACGCTCCTGCCAGATTGGTGACAAATGTCATCACCGGAAAATCCACTTTCACCGGAACCAGACTGAGCAGGTACCTGCACACCGCGCCTGCCGCACCTCCTGCCGCCACCAGTACTATTTTCTCTATCAATCTACAGACACTCCTTTCCACAGCGAAAACCCCGGAAGACATCTGACGGCTGCGCCTTGCCGGCTTCACCGGCAAATGTCTTCCGGGGTCTGCTTTTTACTGAATCACCCGGGCGATCTCTTCTTTCATTTTCAGTACATAATATGCCAGTCCCTCCACCCGGTTATCATCCATCCGGCTCACCGGGGCGGAAATACTGAACGCATATTTGGGACGTCCCTTGTAGTCCGTCACACCTGCCGCAATACAGCGGACACCCAGTTCATTCTCCTCATTGTCCAGAGCGTAGCCCTTTTCCCGAACCTCCTCCAGAGCCTTCAGGTACTCATCACAGTCTACGATCGTATGAGGTGTCAACGCATGGATCGAACTCTTCGCCCACATTTTGCGCACCTGCTCCTCGGTCATCTGTGCCGCCATGGTCTTGCCCACGCCCGAACAGTACAGAGGGATCCTGCTGCCCACCTTGGATACCATGCGCACAGAATTCTGATCCGATTCCACCTTATCGATATAAACCGCATAATTTCCATCCTTCTGGACAAAATGCACGGTCTCTCCGGTCTGGCGCATCAGCTTTTTCAGATAAGGCCGCACGATCTCGATCACATCCACATGAGCAAGCAGCTGATTGGACAATTCCAAAAGCTTAAAGGTGAGACTGTACTTGCCCGTCTCCAGATCCTGTCGCGCGTATCCCATATAGATCAGGGAATTCAGCAGCCGGTGAACGGTACTCTTATGAAGTTCCAGCTGATTGGACAATTCAATCAGCCCCATTGGCCCTTTCTGTGCCAGCGTTTCCATCGTGAGAAACAGCCGGTCCGCCACCTGGATCGGATTTTTTTCTTCCCGGATCTCTTCCCTGGTTTCCTCTCCCGCCGCTGCTCCGGTCCCGCTCAGGATCTCTTTTTCGACCTTTTTTCTGGTCGATTCTTTGTTATTCTGTTCCGTATTCATTCTTCCACGCTTTCCCGTGAATCACATCGTTCCATACACGCATTTTAACACACCAAAAATTTTCTGACAAGAGGGGAGGGACGGGGAAGCCGGGGGAGAACGGCAGGGGCGGCGTGTTGGAAAATGGTTGTCCTAATTACAGAAACATTCCGAACATGCTGTTTATGATAACCTAATAATGGCAAAAAATATGCAGCACGAATATATCTACAACCTGCGTATTTTCCATATCGTCTGGGAATAACTTTTTTGAATATGTTTTCTGAAAAACATCTATCACACATGGAAACACTCAACACCGCAGCATATCCCCAACCACACACGCGCCCTCACCCTACCGCGGCGCCTCCGTCCCCTAAAAAGTTTTATTTTTTGCTTGACTTTTGGGGGTATGGCGGTATAATGAAATCATAAAGTATTACATCGTGAAACTTAGTTCCATATTGTGAAACTCGAAAAACTTTAAATCCAAGAAGAAAAGGAGAAAAGAATCATGAATGCCGTATTAGAAGAAATTCAGAAAATTGGTATCGTACCAGTCGTAGTTCTGGACAAGCCGGAAGACGCTGAGCCGCTGGCAAAAGCTCTTTGCGAAGGAGGACTTCCGTGTGCGGAGGTTACTTTCCGTACCGCTGCTGCTGAGGAATCCATCCGTATCATGTCCGAGAAATTCCCGAACATGCTGGTTGGCGCAGGTACTGTTCTGACCACAGAGCAGGTTGACCGTGCAGTGAATGCAGGCGCTAAATTCATCGTAAGCCCGGGCCTGAATCCGGAAGTTGTAAAATACTGTGTGGACAAGAACATCCCGGTAACTCCTGGTACCTGCAACCCGAGCGATATCGAGACCGCTATTTCCCTGGGCCTGGATGTTGTTAAATTCTTCCCGGCTGAGGCTGCAGGCGGACTGGCTATGATCAAAGCAATGGCTGCTCCGTATGTAAATATGAAATTTATGCCGACCGGCGGTATCAACGCAAAGAACGTAAACGAGTACCTGGCATTTGACAAGATCATCGCATGCGGCGGAAGCTGGATGGTAAACAAAGCTCTGGTAAATGCCGGCGAGTTTGACAAGATCAAAGAGATGACCACAGAGGCTGTCCGCACAATGCTTGGCTTCGAGATCGTTCACATCGGAATCAACTCCGAGGACGAGGCTGAGGCTGAAAAAACTGCTTCTGCTTTCGACGGTCTGTTCGGATGGGCGAAAGATGAGCACACCAAATCCGTATTTGCAGGAAAACAGATTGAGGTTATGAAATCCAAAGTGCGCGGAACTCACGGACACATCGGAGTAGGAACCAACAGCGTTCTCCGTGCAAAACATTTCCTGGAGTCTCAGGGATACAAATTTGATGAAAGCACAGCTACCTACAAAAACGGCAAGCTGAACTTCATCTATCTGCAGGATGAGATCGGCGGTTTCGCAGTTCATCTGGTAAATAAATAAAACACAGCATATTGCTGATCATTCTTTATCATTAGTAAAAACCACAAAAGGAGAAACAAATCATGGCAAAGAAAGTAGTTACATTTGGTGAAATCATGTTAAGACTGGCACCGGAAGGATATTACCGTTTTGTACAGGCGGATACCTACGGTGCAACCTATGGCGGCGGCGAAGCAAACGTATCTGTTTCCCTGGCTAACTACGGATTCGATTCTTACTTTGTAACAAAACTTCCAAAACACGAAATCGGACAGGCTGGTGTAAACTCCCTGCGCAGATATGGTGTAAATACCGATTATATTGCCCGCGGCGGTGACCGTGTAGGTATCTATTTCCTGGAGAAAGGTGCTTCCCAGAGACCTTCCAAGGTTATCTATGACCGTGCAGGTTCTTCTATCGCTACTGCTGATGCATCTGACTTCAACTGGAAAGAGATCTTCGAGGGCGCTGAGTGGTTCCACTTCACAGGCATCACTCCGGCTCTGGGCGACAACGTAGCAGCAATCTGTCTGGAAGCCTGCAAGGCTGCAAAAGAAGCCGGCGTTAAGATCTCCTGCGACCTGAACTACAGAAACAAACTGTGGAGCAAAGAAAAAGCCGGCCAGGTAATGGGCGAACTTTGCAAATACGTTGACGTATGTATCGCAAACGAGGAAGACGCTGCAGATGTATTCGGCATCAAAGCTTCCAACACAGACGTAACTGCAGGTGAGATCAACCGTGAAGGTTACAAAGAGGTTGCAAAACAGCTGGCTGACCGTTTCGGATTTGAGAAAGTCTGCATCACTCTGCGCGAGTCTCTGTCTGCAAACGACAACAACTGGTCCGGTATGCTGTATGATGGAAATGACTTCTACTTCAGCAAGAAATACAAAATGCACATCGTTGACCGCGTAGGCGGCGGCGACAGCTTCGGCGGCGGACTGATCGCAGCTACTTTAAACGGATATGATTCTCAGGGAATCATCGAGTTCGCAGTTGCTGCATCCTGTCTGAAACACTCCATCGAAGGCGACTACAACATGGTTACCATGGATGAGGTTGCGAAACTGGCCGGCGGAGACGGATCCGGACGTGTTCAGAGATAATTTCTGCACAGGATAAGATCTTCACAATTATATATTACCATCTCAGTGAGACCGGCAGCTCCAACTGCCAGGAGAGGCTGACTCACTTTCACACACAATGATTTGATTATAGTTGGGGCACTGCTTTTGCAGTGCCCCAATCCTTTTTTGAACGGAGGATGTTTATGACTTCTGCAAACAACACAAAACAGAAAATTTCCCCCATGACTGCCGAAAATAACGAACGGGATTTCGATCTCCTTGCCCTCGGCGAAGTACTACTCCGCCTCTCACCGCCGGTCAATGAACGGCTGGTGCGCGGCGAGACTCTGGAAAAAACTGCAGGCGGCGCGGAACTGAATGTCGTTTCCGGTGTTTCTCTTCTCGGGCTTCACACAGGCATTATCTCCAAGCTCCCCTCCAACGATCTGGGAACCTATGTAAAAAACCGTATTCGTTTCCTGGGCGTTTCCGATGACTATCTGGTATATGACGCAGACAAAAATGCCCGCCTCGGCGTTTACTACTACGAAGGCGGTGCTTATCCGAGAAAGCCACATATCGTCTATGACCGCGCACATACCACGTTCCAGGAGATCCATATCAGCGATTATGATGAAAAAATGTTCTCCTCCACCCGCTGTTTCCACACCAGCGGCATCACCCTTGCGCTCAGTCCGAATACAAGGGAAACCGCCATTGAAATGATCAAGCGTTTCAAGGAACAGGGAACCCTGATCTCCTTCGATGTCAATTTCCGCGGCAATCTCTGGAGCGGAGACGAGGCGCGTGAATGCATCAAGAAGATCCTTCCCTACGTGGATATCTTCTTCTGTTCAGAAGATACTGCCCGTCTGACCTTCCTGAAAGAAGGAAGCGCACAGGAAATCATGAAAAGCTTTACCGAAGAATACCCGATCTCCATCGTCGCCTCCACACAGAGGATCGTACACAGCCCGAAGATTCATACTTTCGGTTCCGTGATCTACAGCTCCGCGGATGATACCTTCTACGAAGAAGAACCGTATCACCATATCGAAGTCGTAGACCGCATCGGCTCCGGAGACGCTTATGTTTCCGGTGTTCTGTACAGCCTTCTGGCAAATCCCGGCGACTATGCAAAGGCACTGTCCTACGGAAACGCCACCGGCTCCGTAAAAAATACGATCCCAGGCGATCTTCCTTCCTGCGACAGGAAAGAAATCGATTCTATTATCCGCGAACATCACACAACCGGACGCCATTCCGAAATGGAGCGCTGATACACACAAAAGATCCCGGTCAGGAAATCACTCCTGCCGGGATCTTTTGTTATGGAAGTTTTGATGAAAAATGATGTATGATTACAGCCCTATTTCAGAACCTTCATGTTATATTTACCGCCCTGCATAAATCCTGAGGTCCGGGAAGAAACTTTTTCTGCGGTACGCTGCTCTGTCTTCCAGTCTCCGCCGCCGGTTTCCAATGAAACTTTACAGCTTCCAAAAAGCTTTTCACACAATTGATTTTTTCCATCTTGCAGTGCATCACAGCCGTTTACCAGCAGTTCACACATCCTCAGATATGCGCCTGAAAGCAGGTTGTACAGCCGATGCAGCGGATGTTTGCTGTAATCGTCACTCCTGAACGCCCATACAATTCCAGCGCTCAATACCAGAATACAACCAATCAGTAATACCGTGTCTATTACATACAACATAGGCTCAACCCCTTTCTTCTCTTCTTTCTTTTATCTTATCTCACTTCTTTTTATTCGTCAATAATTATTTTGATTTTTTATGATTTTATTCTATTTATTTTGATTTTTATTCCTGTAAATTTTTATAATTTTATTATTATTCATGTTTTAATATTTTTTCAGATTTTTTAAGCTTTTATTTTCTCTTAGAGCGTGTTTAAAATAGAAAAACCTGGGGCATGTACAAAACTTCCTCCCTGCAATCGATATCCTTCTCTCTGCAGAAAGCAGTTTGCAAACACGCCCCAGGAGCCTTATCCCTCTACAATCAGATATTTTCCGTCGGGAAGGCGGAACACCTCGCTCTGCTCTTCCAGTTCCTTATCACTCAAACCTTCCACATCCAGGCCTTCCTCTTCCAGAAACTCTCTCGCTTCCTTCAGAGAATCCACAACGACTGCCAGGCAATCCTCCAGAAAAGCTTCCGCCTCCTCAAAAGTTTCCGCCACCGGTTCTTCAAATAGCTGTTCCTGATTTTTCAGAAAAGTCAGGACATATTCTTCCTTGTAAGTCTCCATTTTTTTCTCCTCCTGTTTGGTTTATTCCCGCGGGCAACGATCCAAGCGGACATGCTGTGCTACATACAAGTCTGATGCCCCGCAGCTTGCTGCGGGGTTTTTGACTTCTCGTGGATCAGCTGCAGGATTTCTTCCGGAGCGTCGATCAACGCCATCGCATGATTTTCGATCAGCTCCTGTCTCGTGCGAAATCCCCACGTCACCCCTACGGTGAACATCCCCGCAGCTCTTCCGGTCTGCATATCTGTGTTGGTATCGCCAAAATACATACATTCCTCCGGCAGGACCTTCAGTTCCTCTGCAATCCTGAGTGCCCCGTCCGGCGCCGGTTTTCTCGGAATCTCCCGGGTCTGTCCCTGAATCCGGTCGAAAATCTCCTTGCCGTAAATGGCCTCCGTCACATAGATTGCCTCCTCATGAGGCTTATTGGAACAAACCGCAAGGAAGATTCCCTGCTCCTTCAGTTTCTGCAGCGTCTCCGGCATTCCGGAAAACGGCCGCACATGGTACATTGGATCCTGTGCAAAATATTTCCGGATCAATGGAATTCCCTCTTCCCAACGTGTCCCCTGGCGGTCACCAGCGTCAAAAAGCGCCCGTTTCAGCGTCTGGTCAATCCCGTCGCCGGCATAATAATTATACGCTTCCACCGGCTGCGGCTTTAAATGAAATTCTTCCAGCACCATATTGCCGGCACGTGCTATGGATGCTACGGTGTCTGCGATGGTGCCGTCCAGGTCAAAAATACAAGCTTTTATCATAGATTTACACCTCTTTCAGTTATTCTTCCTGCTGCGTTTTACAGCGGATATCCTTTCGCCGGATACCTGCCGTTCTTCTTCATTATAGAATAACCGTCAGATCCATGCAAGAGAAACTCCTGTAACATTTCCGTTGGCTGAACGGTTACAAACTCTTTTTTAATTAACCCTTTCCTTTTTGCCTGAAAAGTATTACAATAGATGCATAATGAGTAAACGCAGTTCTTCTGCGTTATAGCGGCTGTATCAGATTGCCGCGGCCGTCTGACGAACCGTGACGGAACCGCAGCGAAACAGACGCTGAAAGGAGACATTATGGCAAAAAAAATTGCAAAAACTCTTTGCGGTCTGACGGTTGTGATGGCTGCGGTTGGCGGTGTACTCGCATATTTGAAGATCAGGGATCAGAAAGACTCTCTGGATGAGGATTTTGATGATTTTACCGATGAGTTCGAAGATCAGGATTCCTCCCCGGAGCGCACCTACACAACGCTGTCCAAGACTACCAAACCGGAAGAGGACGAGTCCGAAGAGACGAACGTTTCCGACCAACCCATGGAAGACGGAAAAACCTCTCAGTCTGAGGAAAAATAGTGCCGCTGAAGCAGCAGCAAAGGCAGCATTACCGCCGGATGATTTCCAGGCCGGAAGCAAAAGAGGCTGTCAGAAAACGAAATGGATCCATCGTTTCCAAAGGATCGTTTTGCTTTCTGACAGTCTCTTTCTTTCCGCACAGCCTGCAGCGCATCCTCTTCAGACGGCAGGATAGCTTCTCCAGACATCTATGATTTTTATGCCTCCTGATTTACGCTGGAACTTCGCCCGGAAATTTCTCCCGGATTCTTCCATACTTCCAGAAGCTTTTCACATGCCCTGGGAATCTCTTCCTCCTTCATTGAGGCATATCCGATCAGCACAGTATCATCCCTGGCTTCTGTCTCACCGATATAATAATCTTTCAGGCAGTACACCCGTATTCCAGCCTGGGCAGCCAGACGGGCGGCCTGCTCGCCGCAAAGGCCGTTGTTCATCTTCAGAAGCACGTGCACGCCTGCATGTTCCCCGGACACGGTACAGATATCCTGAAACGCTTTCAGCTGCCGCAGCAAAAGATCGTGTTTCGACTTATACAGTGCACGCATCCGGTTCAGATGACGTTCAAAATAGCCATCTCTCAGAAAAGTCTCCAGGATCTTCTGGTCTGTCCTGGACACGGTCGCCGAAAAATTTTTTCCTCTCTGACGGTACCGCGGAAGGAGACTGTCCGGAAGTACCATATAGCTGACACGGATGGACGGCGCGATCGCCCTGGAAAAGGTTCCCAGATAAATCACCCGCTGTCCCTGATCGAAGCCCTGCAGGGCGGGGATCGGTTTTCCCTTATAGCGGAATTCACTGTCATAATCGTCTTCCAGCAGATAACGGTCTTCCTCCCTGGAAGCCCACGCCAGAAGAGCCATCCGGCGTTTTATCGGCATGACCGTTCCCATCGGAAACTGATGAGCCGGCATCACATAGGCAATCTGGGCGCCGGAGGCTTCCAGCGCCTTCCGGTCCATGCCCGCCTCGTCCAGAGGAACGGGACAGATTGTATGCCCCAGGCTCTGAAAACACCGGAACGCGCTCTGATACGTGGGATTTTCCATGGCAATCGTTTTCTTTTCCCCAAAGATCACCGAAAGCAACATCAGAAGGTAGTCGTTTCCGGCTCCCACAACGATCTGGGACGGACGGCAGTTTACTCCCCTGGCGTGATGGAGATAATTGGCGATTGCCTCCCGAAGACCGTATTCTCCCTGAGAATCTCCCAGCTGAAACAATTCCGGGTCCGCATGGTTCAGCACATCTTTGGAGATCTTCTTCCAGGCATTGTGCGGAAATCCCCCCGGCTCAATTCCGCTGACGGCAAAATCCCAGCGATATTCCGGCTTCTGCTCCTCGCGGACTGCCTCCGACTCCCGCTGCATCCCTTCAATATGATACAGTTCTTCCATCTCGCAGGCAAAATATCCCCGGTAAGGGATACTTTCCAGATACCCCTCCGAGACCAGCTGCTCATACGCCAGTTCCACGGTACTGCGGCTTACCTGCAGATAACTGCTGAGAGAGCGGGAAGACGGCAGACGCTCCCCCGGGAGTATCTGCCGTCTTCTGATTTCTTCTCTGATATAATCGTAAATCTGCTGGTATAAAGGGATTTTACTGTGCGTATCCAAAGAAATCGCAAGTTCTGTCATATCTTTTTTCCTCAGTTCTGTTTTGGAAGCTTAAAGGAACTCTTCAAAGAAACGATACGGTTAAACACCAGCGCATCCTCTTTGGAATCCTTTGCGTCCACACAGAAGTATCCGTTCCGCACAAACTGGAAACGGTCGTATGGTTTCGCGCCTGCAAAAGCCGGTTCCAGATAGCATTCGCTCTTCACCGTCAGAGAATTTGGATTCAGATTCAGTGAACCATCCTCATTGTATACGCCCTTTTCCTCATCGATCAGATTCTCGTACAGGCGGCATACTGCCTTCACCGCTGTCTCTGCGGCTACCCAGTGGATCGTGCCTTTTACTTTTCTTCCGTCCGGCGCATTTCCGCCTTTGGTCTCCGGATCATAGGTGGCATGGATCACAGTAATATTGCCGTTTTCATCCTTCTCACATCCGGTACAGGTAACAAAGTATGCGTTCATCAGGCGCACTTCATTGCCCGGGAACATACGGAAATATTTTTTCGGCGGAACTTCCATGAAATCTTCCCGCTCAATGTACAGTTCTCTGCCAAACGGTACCTGACGGCTTCCCAGAGACTCATTTTCCAGGTTGTTCGGTACATCCAGCATCTCTGTCTGGCCTTCCGGATAATTGTCAATGACCAGTTTCACAGGATCCAGGATCGCCATCATACGCGGACTCTTCATTTTCAGGTCTTCCCGGATACAGTACTCCAGCATCGCATAGTCCACGGAACTGTTTGCCTTGGAGATTCCGCACAGATCGATCAGCATCTGGATGGATTCCGGCGTAAATCCACGGCGGCGCAGTCCTGCAATGGAAGCGATCCGCGGATCATCCCATCCGTCCACAATTCCGTCCTCTACCAGTTTCTTGATGTAACGCTTTCCGGTCACCACGTTGGTCAGATACAGCTTCGCGAACTCAATCTGACGCGGCGGCATCGGATATTCCAGTTCTCTTACCACCCAGTCATAGAGCGGGCGGTGATCCTCAAATTCCAGTGTACACAGGGAGTGGGTAATGCCCTCGATCGCATCCTCGATCGGATGTGCGAAATCGTACATCGGATAAATGCACCATTTATCTCCGGTGTTATGGTGAGTCACATGGGCCACACGATAAATGATCGGATCTCTCATATTGATATTCGGGGACGCCATATCGATTTTGGCGCGGAGCACCCGGCTGCCGTCCTCAAACTTTCCGTCTTTCATCTGCTGAAACAGTTCCAGGTTTTCCTCGATGCTGCGGTTCCGGTACGGACTGTCTTTTCCAGGCTCTGTGAGAGTTCCCCGGTATTCACGGATCTCCTCCGGACTCAGGTCGCAGACATACGCCTTTCCTTTTTTGATCAGCTTTACCGCCGCCTCATACATCTGGTCAAAGTAGTCGGACGCGAAATACAGATGATCTTTCCAGTCGGCGCCCAGCCACTGGATGTCTTCCTTGATGGACTCAACAAATTCCGTTTTCTCCTTGGTCGGGTTTGTATCATCAAAACGAAGGTGAAATTCACCGTTATACTTTTTCGCCATTCCGTAGCTCAGCAGGATCGCTTTGGCATGTCCGATGTGCAGATAGCCGTTGGGCTCCGGCGGAAAACGGGTGCAGACATGGTCATAAACGCCCTCTGCCAGGTCTTTGTCAATGGCCTGCTCGATAAAATTTCTGGATACCACTTCTTTTTCTTCCATAGGGATGAATCCTCCTCGAATCTATTGCTGCTTATAATATTCCACTATAACACAAAAATCCCTGTTTTCAAAGGTTTTTCTGTACTATTTTTGTAACATAACGTAACAGTTCATCCAGGTCTGCACATTTTCTGCCGGACAGCAGGAAATTGAGGAAAGAGATATTATTTCCGCAGCGATGGAACCTGCGCTGCATAAATAAAGCACGGTAAAACAAGCCCCAGCAGGAAACGACTGTGAACAAGAAGTTCCAAGCGCTTTTTCTGCCAGGGCTTATTATTATATATTTTCCTTACTCTGAAAGAACGTCTTTCAATTTTATTTTAATAGTTTTGATCTCATATGGCTTCATATCGAAGACAACGGTGTGCTCTGTATACCCTGCCGGAATCTCTTTTTCTTCCATCAAGTTACACTCCGCAGCCTCTGCAATCGCTTCTCCACAGGTCAGGGTGACTCTGGATCTCTTATTGCAGCATTCATACAGGCGGACGATCAGTTCTTCTCCCTGCTCCGCCATCTTTGCCGTTTCAATGACAACATTTTCCTGATCCACGCGAAGGAACGAATATTCCGGACTCAGGCTTCCCCCTTCATTCTCCTTTACCACTGCGGTCATCGGATTATTGAACTCATAGGCACGTGCCACGGTTCCCGCCTCTTTCCAGCTGCCTCTGTGAGGATAGATCGAATACGCAAACTCATGGTGTTCCTTGTCCGCCTCCGGATTCGGATAAATCGGAGATTTCAGCATGGAAAGTCCAACGTTTGAACCTCTGACGCTGACACCATATTTACAGTCATTGAATACGCTGACACCGTACCCTTCCTCGGATACATCCAGCCATTTATGATGGCACACTTCAAATTTCGCAAAATCCCAGGAAGTATTTGCATGGGTAGGTCTTGTCACATTTCCATACTGAATATCAAACACAGCTTCATTGGCATGAACGTCCACCGGGAAATAGTCCTTGAGGAAAATCTGATGCTCTTTCCAGTCCACCGTATTCTTGATGTCAATTCGCGGAATTTCATGATACATATAAATATCCTGCACGATCACAGAATCCAGATACTTTCTCTCAATTCTCACACATGCCCTTACCGGTCCGTTCTCTGTCACTTCCATGGAAGAGACATCGTCGATTTCCCAGGATTTTTCCGTATAATAATTGTTTACATCCCAGGCATCATAATTGTGCGGCCGGTCTTCGTAGCTGAAGATCACGTTTCCTGCCTCACCCGGCTTCAGGACCTCTCTGCCCGCCTCTTTGTCATAAATCCTTGCAAACTGTCCTTTTTCATTATAATCCACGGCAAACCAGTCGTTTTCCATATGTTTCACAGAGACATCCATGGACGGAGCACTCTGGTCTGCACCCTCCTCCAGCACATAGGTCTTGTAACCTTTGGAAGGAACATGTTTTGCCACAAAAATCCATTTTCCCTGTGCCGTCTTCTGCACCGGGATCAGTGCTTCTCCGTCTCTGAGAACCGGATGCTGAATCTCCCCCGGGCAGGAGAAAGATACAAGTCCCGGAACCTCGGCGCTGTTGGGATTAAATACAACGACTGCATGGCGTGGCGCCTGAATGCCCTGTACAAGGCTGCCCAGGGATGCCGCCGTCAGTTCTCTGTTTTCCGCCAGGATTTTTTCATATTCCTCTTTGGAATCCTCGTAAACTTCCTTGATGGAAGATCCCGGAAGAATATCGTGGAACTGATTTCTCAGGATCACTTCCCAGCCCTCTTTCAATGCTTCTTTTGGATAGAGAGCGCCGGTAAGCTGATGATCCATCATCGCGTAGGTCTCTTCGTTCTGGTAAGCAAACTCTGATTTTCTGTTATACTTTTTATTTCTCGCCATAGACGTATAGGTACCCCTGTGGTATTCCAGATACAGTTCCCCTACCCAGGACGGCAGATATTTGCTTCCCTTCGTCTCTTGATCGAGCTTTTCAAAAAACTCTTTTGCGGTGGACATCCGGGTTCTCGGGCAGCCCGGGATTCCTTTCGCCATACGTCTCTGATTCTCCAGCTGTTCCTTGGTAGGACCGCCGCCTCCATCACCGAAACCGAAGCTGCACAGCACTTCATCGTTCAGATCCTTCTGGCTGTAGCGCGCCCAGGCACCTTTCATCTGGCTTGGATTCAGGAACCCGTTGTATGTGGTGAAATGTTCTGTCTCTGTTCCGCCTTCCACCGCTCCTTTGTTGTAGTCTCTGGTGGGAATAAAGTGGGTCAGAACCCTGCTTCCGTCAATTCCCTCCCATTCAAAGGTATCGTAAGGCATTTTATTGAATTCATTCCAGCTGATTTTGGTGGTCATGAAATATGGCATTTCGCATTTCTGCAGAATCTGGGGCAGAGCCGCAGAATATCCGAAAACATCCGGCAGCCAGAGAATGGAATTGTCTTTTCCGAATTCTTCCCGGAAAAATGTCTTTCCGTGAATGATCTGGCGCACCAGAGCTTCTCCGGAAGCGATGTTGCAGTCCGCCTCCACAAACATTCCGCCTTCCGGCTCCCATCTGCCCTCCGCGATCCGTTCCCGGATCTCTTCATATACTTCCGGCGCATGTTTCTTTACGTATTTGTAAAGCTGAGGCTGGCTGGACATAAAAATATATTCCGGATATTCTTTCATCAGATTCAGAACTGTGGAAAAGCTTCTTACTGCCTTATCCTCCGTTACTTTCAGCGTCCACATCCATGCGCAGTCAATATGGGTGTGTCCCACACAGCACACCACCGGTCCCTGGTTTTCATCGCAGTGTTTCTCATAAAATTCTTTGGTAATATATTCCTGTGCCTTTTCCAGGCTGTCATAGTATTCCTGAGAGCCTTCCCGTCTCATATCCAGAAGATTCAGGGAATCATTCAGCGCCTGGATGATCGTGATATATGCCCTGTCCTCAGGATTCAGCAGACGCGCGGTCTCATAGGGCACAGACAGATCGTAGAAGTACTTTTCTGTCTTTCGGTCCAGAACTTTCAGTTTGGAGTCCAGCTTCAGGCTGAAATTCTGATCTCCGATAAATGCGGAAAGAGTGATCCGATATACCGCTCCTGCCTCTGCTTTTTCGGCAAGAACAATTTCCCGGTGATTGACATCCAGTCCCTGCACCAGTTTTCCGTTGACGTAGATGGTAAACTGCGGATTTGTGGCATCCCATTCACCCTCTCTTCCTGTGATCAGTTCATAGACCACGCACTTTTGATCAAATTGCTCCGGAATCGTCACTGTGGTTTCAAACCAGTAATACTCCCGGTGTCCTCCCCAGATCTGCTCCCTGTTGAAGTCCTCCCAGGAAGAAGTGTCCAGATCTTCCACAGGATCAAATCTTCGGTCCGTTTTCACCATTTTGTAGTTCTGGATATCCACAGTCTCAGGATAGATCTGCTCTTTCAGATATTCCAGCATTTTTCCGATTCTTTCCTTGATAAGAATCATTCGTTTTTACCTCCAAGTGTCCGTTTATTTTTTACAGCAGGTGCGATGGATAAATCCGGTACATAAAAGGGAATCAGCGTTGCCTGCAGCGCGTGATAGAGATCCGATTTGCCCGGCCACACCGTTCCGATGACATGGTTTTCCTGATCCAGCTGGTGGAACCAGGAGCCATGGACATGGTCAAGAACCGTCTCGTCCAGATAACGCAGAAACTCTGCATACTGGTCTGCATATTCCTCTTTTCCGGTTATATGATACAGAACGGAGGAAGTATTGATGGCTTCCGCCAGTGTCCAGTGCATCCGGTCATGAACCACCGGTTTTCCCTCCCAGTCTGTGGTGTAGACAATGCCGGGAGCCCCGTCCACATTCCATGCATCCTTGATTGCCCGACCGTAAAGCTGCTCAGAAATATCCAGATACTTTTTCGCTGCCAATTTATCCTGCGGATAGGTAGATAACGCCCACTGTGCGATCAGCCTCGCCCACTCAATCCCATGACCCGGGGTTGCTCCGTAAGGCTTGAACGGGTCATCCGGACGCTCTTTGCTGCATTCCAGATCGGCTTTCCAATCCCGGGTATAATGCTCCGGGATCCGCCAATGATTCTTCTCCGCCCATCCGGCTACATGGTCAATGATCCGCCCTGCTCTGACACGATACTTCTCTTCTTTTGTAACGTCTGCCGCAGCGAGAAAGGCTTCCACCGTATGCATATTGGCGTTTAATCCGCGGTAATCATCCAGGACGGTAAATTCCGTATTCCAGGTGTCGCAGGCAAGCCCTTCTTCCTCATTCCAAAAACGAAGATCATAAAGGTTCAGCGCCTCTTTCAGAAGATCTTCCGCTCCGGGTCTTTCCGCCAGTACCGCAGAGGATGCCGCCAGGATCACAAAGGCATGGGCATAACACTGTTTGGTCGGCAGAATACCCCCGTCTGCAGTACGCCCGGCATACCAGCCTCCATGCTCTTTGTCGTGCAGTTCTCCCGTCAGCCCTTTCAAGCCGGCATCCGCCAGTGTTTCGCTCCCGGGATGTCCAAGGAACGTTCCCAGGCTGTAAACATGCACCATACGGCTGGTAATCCATGTCTCCCTGTTTCTTTCCGGCCACGGCGTACCATCGTCTCCAAGATAATAGGAACCTCCTCCCGGAGATGGAAAACGGTGACCAAAATTCAGCAGCCCTTCCCGGACTTCTTTCAGAAATTCAGCATTTTCCTTTGTATCAATCTGATACTTTCTGTTCCCTGTTTTCATGTTTTCTTCCCTTTCTGCTCATATAGTCATTGAGCTTATTTCATTTTCATTTTTTCTTCTTTTTTCATTCAATTCGACAATATTTTCTTTTCCTCATCCGATCTTTCTGTATTATATCTCACAGTTTTTTCGGTTGTCAATTCTGTTTTATAGTTATTTTCACTTTCTTTTTTTCGCTGCTCAAACACGCTGAAATTTGTTTGAAAATCTTTCCGGAAACACAAAAAAGGAACCCTTATTTCTAAGGATTCCTTAATAGAAAAGCTGCCTAGCGGATTTGAACCGCCGACCTCCGCCTTACCAAGGCGACGCTCTACCAACTGAGCCAAGGCAGCATCTGTATTGAGTTTTATCGGCTCGCTACAAGAAAAGAGTTTACCAGAGAAGTGTCGAATTGTCAACAATTTTTTCTACAATTTTTTATTTTTTTTCAGAGCGTGTTTGAAAACTGCATTTCTGTAGTTTTCAAACACGCTCCAGCAGGGCACAAAAAAGACTATACGGAATAATTTGGATACCGTTGACCCCAATAAGTTTTAACTGTTCTGCAGAAAACTGTACTGCGACATATAAAGATCATAATAAGCACCCTTTTGACGCAGCAGCTCCTGATGATTTCCCCGTTCCTGGATTTTTCCTTTATCTACATACAGGATCGTATCGCAGTTCTTGATCGTAGACAGCCGGTGGGCGATGATAAAGGAAGTACGCCCTTTCAGCAGTTCGTTCAGTCCTTTCTGCAGCGCGATCTCCGTTTCCGTATCGATGCTGGAAGTCGCCTCGTCGAGGATCAGGATCTTCGGATTCGCCAGCAGTGCCCGTGCA
Source organism: uncultured Fusicatenibacter sp. (assembly GCA_902493585.1). Classification (GTDB taxonomy): domain Bacteria; phylum Bacillota; class Clostridia; order Lachnospirales; family Lachnospiraceae; genus Fusicatenibacter. Next base: position 60,058 of record CABUPZ010000001.1, read on the forward strand.
AAGGAAATCAGCTGACGCTGTCCTGCGGAAAGCCGGCTGCCCCGTTCGTTGACCTGCGTCTGATAGCCGTCCTCCATCTGCATGATAAATTCATGGGCGCAGACCGTCTTCGCCGCCCGGATCACCTCCTCGTCGGTGGCGGTTTTGTTTCCGTAGCGAATGTTGTCCATGATCGTCCCGGAAAAGATAAAACTATCCTGCATCATGACGCCCATCTGCGTCCGCAGCGAATGAAGCGTTACCTTGGAGATATCCACATCATCTACCCGCACGGTACCACTGTCCACATTGTAAAAACGACTCAGCAGATTGACGATGGTGGTCTTTCCCGCGCCGGTGGGTCCGACGATCGCAAAGGATTCTCCCGGCTGAGCGGTGAAGCTGACGTTATCCAGAATCTTTACGCCGTCCTCATAACTGAAATCCACATGGTCGAACGTCACTTTTCCGGTGATCGGCGGCATTTCCACAGCATCGGGAGCATCCTTGACCGCCACCGGCTCATCGATGGTCTCAAAGATACGCTCCAGATAGGAAATCGCCGTCAGCAGAGAGTTGTAAAAATTCGCCAGCGTTGTGATCGGAGACCAGAAACGGCTGATATAGCTGGTGAATGCCACAAGAACGCCGACCGAAGCTCCGGACACATCACGGCTGACCCACTGGACGATCACAACGTAGAGGAAGGCAGTCGTGACAACGGAGATCATATCCACCGTCGGTCCCATCATGAAATTAAAACGCACTGCTTTCATCCAGGAAGTCCGGTAGCTGTCGCTGAGACTGTTGAAGATCTCCCTGTTTTTCTCTTCCCTTACAAAAGACTGCGTCACCCGCACGCCATTGATGCTCTCGGCAATATAAGCGTTCAGGTTCGACTGCTTATTGCTCTGGATCTGCCATGCCAGATGCTGCCGCCGCTTGATCAGCGCCGCAAACAGACCCAGCACCGGAAGCCCGCACATGCACATCAGCGTCAGTTTCCAGTTGATGGAAACCATAAAGCCAATAATAAAGATCAGGCTGCAAAGATCCGTGATTGTATTGATCAGACCATTGGACAGAAGGTCACTCAGGTTATTTACATAATTGACCACCCGTACCTGAATCTTTCCATGAGGTCTGTTGTCATAATAGGAAAACGGCAGCTCCTGCAGATGCGCGAACAGATCCGTCCGAAGCTGATGGATTACACTCTGGCCCACCTGATTGGTGATCTGAATCTTTGCCTTCAGCGTGACTACCGAATACAGGATCAGCAGCAAGGACAGGATACTGTAGCGTATAATCCCGTTCATGTCCCGTTCGGGAATGCACTGGTCGATAACTCTCATGAAAAAAATCGGGATCAGCATCGTCAGCGCACTGGAGGAAAGCATCAGAATCGCTGCAAGAAACATTTTCTTTTTATGAGGTGCCACATACTTCCCCAGGCGAAGCAGCTGGCGGACGTCAAACTGCTCTTCTATGATTTCGTCTACGTCGTATTTATTTCTGGCCATCTGTCATTGCCTCCTTTCCGTACTGATGTTCAAAGACCTGGGCATAATAGCCGCCGTTCTTCAGCAGCTCTTCGTGGGTGCCCCGCTCACTGATAGTTCCGTTTTCAAGCACGAAGATCTGATCTGCGTCCTTGATGGACGAGATCCGGTAAGCGATGATAAAGATTGTATGGTTATCGCCAAGAGTTTTCAGCTGCTGCTGGATATAAGTTTCCGTCTCCATGTCCACCGCCGACGTGGTGTCGTCCAGAATCAGGATCGCAGGATTCTTGACCAGCGCCCGTGCCAGAGAAATCCTCTGTTTCTGCCCGCCGGACAGACCGACACCCCGCTCGCCGACGATGGTGTCGTAGCCGTCCGAAATTCTCCGGATAAAGTTGTCCGCATCCGCCATCACAGAAGCCTTTTCCACCGTGTCAAAGGAACAGTCCGGTCTTCCATAGGCGATATTGCCCTCGATCGTATCGGAAAACAGGAAGACGTCCTGCATTGCCATGCCGATATGATCACGGAGATTCTGCAGATTCAGCCGTCGAACGTCCTCCCCATCGATCAGAACTGCTCCGCTGGATACATCGTAAAAACGGCACAGAAGATTCATCAGCGTGGATTTTCCCGCTCCCGTCGGACCGAGGATTCCCACCGTCTGACCCGGCTTTACATGGAAACTGATATTTTTCAGAATCTCCTTTCCGTCCGTCTGGTAAGAGACGTTGCAGAATTCCACTTCCCCCTGGTAAGCTTCCTTCTGTTTACATTTCCCGTGATTCCGGATCCGCGGCTCCACGGAAAAGGTACTGTAGATTTTCTCCACGGAAGTGATAAACCGCTGGATATCATTGATATACCATCCTGCCATACGCAGCGGCATATTCAGCATCCAGAGATACCCATTGACTGTCACCATATTTCCGACGGTGATCTCCCCCTGCAGCGCCAGAATTCCGCCGTACAGCATCAGGACAACGGTCAGGATATTGGAGAATAGCTCAAACACAGGGACATATTTCGTCCAGATTCCGGCGCATGCCAGTTCCGCATCCCGGTAGGCGTCATTTTCTTTCTCAAACTTCTCCATTTCAAAGTCTTCCTTTGCGAAAGCCTTCACCACCCGGTTGCCGCTGATATTCTCCTGCACAAAGGTATTCAGCGCAGAAAACTGACGGCGGATTCTATGAAACGCCGGCTTGACCGCCCGCATCTGAAGAAATGTGGTCAGCGCTGTAAACGGCAGAATACACAGCATGCTCACCGCCAGCTGGACATTCACGGTAAACACCATGATCAATGCGAAAACAAAATACAACACACTCTCATAAATCGTATAAATCGTGGAAGCGGTAAAATTCCGGATCGCATCCATATCGCCGGTCTGCCGGGACATCAGGTCACCGGTCCGGTTCCGGTTAAAGAACTCAAAATCTTCTGCCAGAAGCTTCTGATAGACCGCGTCCCTCATCTTATACAGGATTCCCTGAGAGCAAGTCTCAAAATTATACGGGACAACGAAACGCAGGATACTTCTGAAAACGGTCGCTCCAAGCAGAACCGCCAGGAGCCCCGGCAGCGCGTCGTAATTGCCGCCCTGGATCACGCGGTCAACAATCAATCCGGAAATCCGCGGACTGATGATCGCCAGCGCAGCCATCACCGTCACAAGGACAAATCCCAGGATAATTCTTGTCCGGTACTCTTTCAGGAATGAACAGAACCACTTCATAGGTGTCATAAGTAAAAACCCCTCCTCCGTCTTAATGCTTTTCTGTCTTTGTATGGATTTTTGTTTTCCGGTGCAGCATTTTGCAAAGAACCGGACCATTTTCCAGAACGTGTTTTCTTAATTGGTCAAGTTATTTCTTCAACGCTGTACTGGTTTGCATTCATTCATGAATGTGTACCCTTATAATAAAAAATCCTGCCGAAAAAGAAATGTATTTTCTTGTACTCTTTTTGTATTATTTTGTGGGGGGGGACGAAAACGGCGGAGCCGGTCCCTCCCTGTACGGCGGCGCGGCGGGGGCAAAATTCGTCCCTTTCCACAAAAAACCATTTGCATTGCAACAGAAGCTGATTTACAATAGAAGAAATGGTTCTTCTGGGAGAGGTAATCTGCTTATGTGTCAGCCGCAATACGATATTACTTTCGAGGATTTGAATCCTACGTTTTTATTTTCCTGTGAGATCCTGCGTCACGAAACCGAGCAGGCGCACAGTCATGATTTTATTGAGATTGGAATTATTCTGGACGGAGAAGGGGAATTTTCTGTGGACGGGCAGATATTTCCGGTTCGTAAAGGCGATCTCCTGCTTTTCAATCCTGGAATGATCCATCAGAGCCGCCGAATCAGCGGAAAAGTCCCGACAACAGAATTTTACGCCGGTTTTTCCAATATTCATTTTCGGAATATGGAGTATAATCAGATTCGTTTTCCGCAAAGAACATTTCTTCTCCATCCAAAGGAGAAGACCTTTCTTCATCTGACCCGGCTTGCAGAATCCATGATGGTAGAATCCTGCAGCACACAGCCCGGACGTTATTTTATGCTGAAGTCCTATCTGACCCAGATGATCCTGCTCCTTTACCGGGAACAGGCAGAGCAGCAGAAATCGGAAGCTTCCGGATATATTTTCGAATCCACCGGAAAGAAATATGTGGTGGAAAAGATTGTCGATTATCTGGAAGATCATTATACCGAAAAGATCTCTCTGGATCAGATTGCTCAGAATATGTATCTGAGCCCGTTTTATATTTCAAGAATTTTCAAGAGCGAAGTCGGTGACACACCGATCAATTATCTGATCAATCTCCGGATGGAAAAAGCCCGGCAGCTTCTCCGGGAAAAGCCCAGCTGGAGTGTCCAGGAAATCGCCCTGCATGTAGGTTATGACGATGCCTATCATTTCAGCAAATTGTTCAAAAAGCATTACGGAAACTCTCCGTCTCAGTATCGGGCAAGGGAAATCTGACAGATCTCCCCTGCCCGATTCTGCATCGTCCTATGTTCTTTTCAATCCTTCTGTTCATTCATCAGATACATATACGCATCTTCCAACGTAATATCCACCGCCCTGCACGGTACGTTCTCATAAACCGGCGGCTCCTTCCCCACAAATTTCATCGTGATCCCTTTCTCCGTATACTGTCTGGAAGACATGCGGTATCTCTGCTCCATCTCCCGCGCGATCGCGTCCGATGCCGTCTCGCACACCCACACATGGCCTCTTGCCTGATTCAGAAGCTGGATCACAGAGCCGTCGTAGAGAAACCGCCCCTTTTTCATGACCGCCAGATAGCTGCAGGTTGCCGCCAGATCCTCCACCACATGGGTGGAAAACAGTACAATCCGGTCTCTGGAAAAGTCCACAAGAAGATTTCTGATTCGGATCCGCTCCTCCGGATCCAGCCCTGTTGTGGGCTCATCGACAACCAGAAATTCCGGATCATTGAGCAGCGCCTGGATCAGTCCGACCCTCCGTTTCATTCCGCCGGAAAGCTGACGGTTTTTCTTATTCTGATGTTCCGTCAGACTGGTCTTTTCCAGATAATAATCGATCCGTTTTCTGCAGTCTTTTGCCGGTACCTCGGACAATTCCCCCAGATATTCCAGACATTCCCTCACCGTCAGATCCGGATACAGGTTCAGCTCCTGAGGAAGATATCCGATTTTTTTCTGTATTTTCTCATAGTTTTTCTCGCAGTACTCGATCCCGTTCAGCGATACGGTTCCTTCCGTCGGTTTCAGGATCGTGGTCAGCACACGCATCAGTGTTGTCTTTCCTGCTCCATTTTCTCCCAACAGTCCGTAAATCCCTTTCTCCATCTGCAGGTTCACATGATCGACTGCTGTCGTTCCATTCTTAAACTTTACCGTAAGATTCTTTCCTTTTACTCCCATCATCCACGCACTCCTTTTTTCATCGTTCGCGGCAAAAGCGCCAGCATGATTCCTGTCAGCACCAGCGCCGCGGCCTCACCGAGCATCCATCCAAAATCTCCCTGCGCCTGCAGGTTTCTGTTCTGAAACGCCAGAGGATTCCAGGTTTCCAGCAATACCTCTCCGCCTTTGGAGGAAAGGAACAGCCAGACGAAAACGCAAATCCCGATCCCTGCCCATACATTGCCCAGCAGATTGCTCAGTGTCATCGACAGAATGCCGAAAAACAGAATACTCACGGACACCGCCGCCAGATACATCAGATACAGCCCCGCTTCCTCCTCAAAGGTTCCGCACAGAGGTTTCTGCCAGAAAAACAGCCAGTAGCCGGAAAAAGCCGCCAGGCAAAGATAGAGCCACTGCCAGAAGATTCTCCTCATGATCGCCCGGATCCTCTGTCTCTGCGGAAACAGGCAGAAGATTTCCCATCGCTTTTCTCTCCGCTCCATCTCACAGGTGTCTGCAAAGAAGACGGCTGCCAGCGCACCTGTATAAACCGCCAGCGTGATTCCTATCTCTGCAGTTCCGGTAATCCCGCGCACCAGTGATATCAGGACAAAGAAGCATAAAGAATAGGCAATCTTATACCCGGGCAGTGAAATTTTTCTTTCCTTTCTCAATATACCCGCCTCCTTTTCCAGATCCACACCGCAAGGAAAAGCAGCCCTGCAGTCACAGCCAGAAGCGACGGCTGGCTCCAGGATGCGACGTCCGGAACGGTCGTCTCAAAGAATTTTCCGTCGAACCGCAGCATGATGGCAAGCGGCCTTCCAATATACTGGTACCCGTCTTCGGTTTCTGTTCCCATATTGGAATACAGCATATACAGAAACAGAAGCGGCGCTGCCGGAAGCGGAGTTTTAAACAGAAGAGCAACTGCCGCATAAATACTGACGATCATCGCCAGATTCGGCAGAATGAACAGCACAACATGGATCACAAAATCTGCCGGTTGATAAGGGAAGCCCTCTCTCACTGCCTGCATTCCTCCCAGCACAGTAAAAATGACGGTGATCACACAGATCAGAAGCAGGATCGCCAGATATCCGCCGGCGGCCTTTCCCAGAACATAATTCTTCGCAGACACCGGCTTCGTATGAAGCAGCTCATAGGTATCTCTTCTGGTATCCCTCAGAAACAGAAATGCCAGCAGGATCGCCGCCCCAAATCCCACAAACAGGCTCAGAGCATCCGTAAATTTTCTCGCCAGATACCAGGAGTAAGGATGTTCTTCCAGCTTCTGCCGGATCCAGGCGTTGGTCTCTTCCAGATCCGCTCTCCCATATTCGTATTCTTCCAGATAAGAGTCGACGCCAAGGTAGTGATAGTTTTCTTCCATATAGCGGTCGATCTCCTCAATGGTCATATCTGAGTTCCGGACCGTGTCCAGCACCTCATCAGCTTCCTGCTCACTCATCCCAAACCCGTCTTCCGCCACCAGTGCCGGACGGATCGCCTGCAGCCCTTCTTCGAGCATTTTCTCCCGGGACTGACGGATATACCCCTCTGTGACGTCCCGTTCTCCCGGGTTGGATACTGTTTCGCTTTCCAGTTCCTCCTGTGTCTCGTAATAACACAGACTCAGATAAGGTGATGTCATATTCCAGATGCCAAACAGCATCACAAGACACGCAATCCAGTACAATGGATTTTTCAGGTAATTTTTCAATTCCCTCTTGATGATCGCTTTCATAACCTTCCTCCTTTCCAATGTTTCCGCTTTCCTGTTTTCCCGCTTTCCTTGCACATCGCTCTTTACAGGTATCTTCCCGCATAACCGTTCCGCTGGCTGAACGATTACCTTCTCGCAGCCCTTCGGCTGGCTGAGCGGTACATCTTCTCTTTAGTTTCATCTTAACGGATCAATCACAACAAAAAAGCAACAAAAAAAGATGGCTGACAACAACACAACCATCTTTCCTGCCGTTCTTTTTATCCTATTTTATCATTTCTGCTCATCCATTCCTTCCCGGAATTCCGCCTGTACACATCCGCCCGGGCAGTTGGAGAGCAACAGTCTGCCTCCGTGCTTTTCACAGTACATCCGGGACAGGTACAGTCCCAGTCCGAAATGTTTCAGATCATCCAGGGGATTGGAGTGATAATACGCCTTCGTCACCGTTTCCGCATCCTCCTTGAAGCCTTCCCCGTCATCCTTTACAGTCAAAACAAGAAATTTTTCCCCGGCTTCGAGGGTGACTGCAACCTCCTTTTTCGCGTAGCGGACGGCATTGGCCAACAGATTCTCATAAACCTCCAGGATCAGTTCCCGGTCTGCCTGTATCTCACTTTTGCCCTTATACGCGACAAGGCACTGCTTTCCCGCCTCTGCCGCCAGCAAGTTACCGGTCTCTTCCATGGTCTGTGCCAATTCACGTACAGAGATCTTCTCGCAGACCACGGTACGCTCCTCCAGACGGCTCAGTTCCTTCATCGTATCCACAAAGCGGTTCATTCTGTCGATCTGATCCAGCCCTGTCCGCAGGATTTCCATCACCTTGTTTTTGTCCAACCTTTCCTGAGGCACAAATTCCAGAAGCATTTCCTGATAACCGCGAAGCACCGCCAGCGGGGAACGGATATCATGGGCAATCGCCGAGCGGAGGGCTTTTTCCTCCTCGAGCATCCCCCAGAGCTTCCGGTTATTGTCCTTCAACTGCAGACGCATCTGCTCAAACTTCTCACAAAGCTGTCCCAGTTCATCCCGATTGTGATAATCGATGGAATGCTCCCATTCTTCCCTTGCTATGGCTTCCAAAGCCTGGGACATTGCGTCCAGCGGCGGCTGGATCTTCCTCCGGTAAAACAGCAGGATTGCCCCGCCGCATCCGATCATGGGAACCAGAAGCCCGGACCAGGTAATCAGAAAATCACAGATTTCCGACAGAACATTTTCCACATCAGAAAGTTCAACTCCATTACTGTTTCCCCAGTAAACCAGATTTTCCTCGTAAATGACTTCCTCCAGCGCTTCGTAATACGTCTCTTCCTTCAGATGCTTCCGGTACAGATGGATCTGAAATTGTTCTGCAGCACCCTGGAGCAGGACAGCACAGAAAAAGCTCAAAATCATTGCCACCGAAAAATACAGCGCAAACGAACGCCGAATAGACAGATTTCTTATTTTTTCCATCGATATCCGCTCCCCCAGACCGTCTCGATCACTTCATCCTTCAGACAGGCGGAAAATTTCTTTCGGATCCTGCGCACCAGTTCCGTCACCACACGGCTGTCTCCCTCGGCGTCATATCCACAGACCCGCTCGTAGATCCTCTCCCTGTCAAATACCTGTCCCGGATGTGCGGACAGAAACTCCACGATCTCATACTCCAGCCGGGTCAGAGGGATTTCTTTTCCCTCGAACCGCACCTCTTTTCCCGCATAATCGATCCAGAGTCCATTCTCGTATCTGGAGGTTGTCCGGAACTTCTGACGTTCCTCCCGTTTCAGATGCGCTGTGATCCTTGCTTCCAGTTCCTTCAGACTGAACGGCTTGGTGATATAATCATCCCCGCCGGACAACAGTCCGTTCACCCGGTCCTGTTCCTCCACACGAGCAGTCAGAAACAGGATCGGGCAGGCGGTCTCATTCCGGATCTTCCTGCACACTTCGATCCCGTCCATTCGAGGCATGTTGATGTCCAGAAGGATCAGATCCGGATTTTTTGAGAGTTTCCCCAGTACTTCCAGCCCATCCCCTGCCGTAAGGATCTCAAACCCTTTGATTTCCAGATAACTTTTCAGCATCTTCACAAGCTCTTCGTCATCGTCTGCGATCAGAAGCCTGTATGTCATCTTACCATACCTTCTTTCCTACTCTCCGGAAGCCCTCTGTTCCTCCATGCTGCTCCGCACTTTGCTTCGGATTCTCTGCAGCGCATTGTCGATCGCCTTGGGCGGTTTCTGCATCTGCCGGGCAATCTGCTGATAACCGTACCCTTTCAGATACAGCTGCAGCACTTCATACTCAAAAGGACTGAGGATCTTCCGGATCTTTTCATGGATCCGGTCCAGATTCTCACGGTTGATCAGAATCTCCTCCGGCGTCTCCTCATCGATCAGCCGCAGCTCCTGTTCCGACACCGGCTCGCTGAGAGAGACGAAGCTGTTCAGCGGCTGATGCTTCTGTCGCTGTGACATGGAGATTGCCGAATACAGCTGACGGTCAATGCACAGGGCGGCAAACGTAGCAAAGGACGCCTCCCGGTCTTCCTGATACCCCTGGATCGCCTTGAACAACCCCAGCATTCCTTCCTGGATCAGGTCCTCCTGATCGCCCCCGGCAAGATAGAGCGCGCGCGCCTTCTGGCGGACAAGGTATTTATACTTGTCCACCAGATAGTCCGCCACCTCGCTCTCCCCGTTTCTCATCCTCCGAAGAAGCTCCTCATCCTTATATCCATCATATTTTCCTGTCATGTCATCCTCTCTGTCTTACAATCTCATAAGCCAGCACTCCCGCCGCAACCGAAGCATTCAGCGATTCGATTTCTCCTTTCATCGGAATCGTCGCGACAAAATCACATTTCTCACGCACCAGCCTGGATACGCCCTCGCCCTCATTTCCGATCACAAGTCCGATGGGACCTGTCAGATTCAGGCGGTACATGGGCTCTCCGTCCATATCCGCGCAGACAAACCACAATCCTTTCTCCTTTAACTGTTCAATGGTCTGCGCCATGTTCGTCACTTTTGCCACCGGCGTATAATTGATCGCGCCTGCGGAAGTCTTCGCCACGGTCGCGGTCAGTCCCACCGCACGGTGTTTCGGAATAATCACGCCATGAGCGCCCGCAATGTTGGCAGTACGCAGGATCGCACCAAGATTGTGGGGATCCTCAATACCGTCCAGCAGAATCAGAAACGGCGGTTCCTGCTTTTCCTCCGCCCGTTTCAGAATATCTTCCACAGTAGCATAACTATAAGAAGCTGCCTGTGCGATGACCCCCTGGTGACGTCCGGTCTGTGACATTCCGTCCAGACGTTCCTTCGCCACATAGTTGATGATCGTATCGTGTTTCTTTGCCTCTCTCAGGATCGTGTGCACCGGTCCGTCCTGGCTGCCCGCCAGAACATACAGCTTATCCACACTCTTTCCGGAGCGGAATGCCTCCAGCACCGCATTCCGTCCTTCGATCAGTCCGCCTTCTGTTTCCTTCTTCTTACCCATTCTTCTGTTCCATCCTCATTTCTTATCAGTCAGACTTTTTCCAAAGCCATTTCCACCAGATCCACGATCCGGTCATAGTCACCTTTCAGATACAGATACCCCATCACGGCTTCCAGCCCTGTGGCTCTCCGGTACTCTGTGATCGATGCATTTTTTGCCTTTGTCGCCGCTTTCGCGTTGCGGCCCCGCTTATAGACCTGCTGCTCTTCCGGTGTAAACATTTCTTCCAGTACCGCCACCATTTTCGACTGATGCTCCGCCGATACCAGAGATGCAGCCATTTTGTGCAGCTTATTCACCTGCTGATTGGCTCTGCGGACCAGCACCGTCCGCACCACCATCTCATACGCCGCATCTCCGATATAAGCCAGGGTCAGCGGGGAATACTCTTTCAGGTCATGCACCGGCAGATGAAATTTCTCCGCCAGATATTTCTGCGGCGTATTCTCCAACTCTTCTGTCCTCTTTATGCTCTCTTCCATTTTACACCTTCTCTGGTATCTTCCAGCACGATTCCTTTTGCCAGCAGCTCATCACGGATCGCATCCGCCCGTGCAAAATCCCTTGCCTTTCTCGCCGCCTGCCGCTCAGCGATCATCGCCTCAATCTCTTCATCCAGAGATTCTTTCTTCCGGTCCACGATCAGCCCCTGGATCTCGCAGAGTTCTTTGATCTCATCCTTTACCCGTTCAGCAAACGCACGGGAGGAAGCTTCCGTCACCTCTGTATTGGCAAACTTCACCAGCTCAAAGACCGCCGCCAGCGCGTCGGAAGTATTCAGGTCGTCGTCCATTGCCTCCTCATATTTTGCGCGGAACTGCTCCATCTCTTTCAGCTTTCCGGTTTCTTCCTCTGTGAGAGCTTCCGTCTTCGCAGCGGAAGAAAACTCTTTCAGACGATCCACCGCCGTCACAATTCTTTCATAGGCATTCTTGGACGCTTCCATAATATCCGCGCTGAAATTCAGCGGACTTCTGTAATGAGCGCTCAGCATAAAGAAACGGAGCACCTGAAGATCATATTTCTCTCCAATCTCCCGGACGGTAAAGAAATTTCCCAGGGATTTGGACATCTTGCGGTTATCAATATTCAGAAACGCGTTGTGCAGCCAGTAACGGGCAAACGGCTTTCCATTGCAGCACTCACTCTGCGCGATCTCATTTTCATGATGCGGGAAGATCAGATCCTCGCCGCCGGCATGGATATCGATCTCCTCACCCAGATACTTCTTGGACATCTCAGAACACTCAATATGCCATCCCGGGCGTCCTTCTCCCCACGGAGAAACCCAGAACGGCTCTCCCTCTTTCTTCGGTTTCCACAACACGAAATCCAGCGGATCTTCTTTCTGATCCTCGCCAGAAACCAGAAGCGAACGGCCGCCGGAACGCAGATCATCCAGATTCTTATGGGAAAGCTTTCCATACTCGTCAAATTTTCTGGTGCGGAAATACACCGTGCCGTTTACATCATAGGCATATCCTTTCTCCACCAGAGTGGCGATCATCTCGATCATACCCGGAATCTCCTGAGTCGCCAGAGGATGTGTAGTTGCCGGACGCACATTCAGCGCTTCCATATCCTTCTTGCATTCATCAATATAACGGGAAGAAATCTCCTGCGCGCTCACGCCCTCCTCAATGGATTTTGCAATGATCTTGTCATCCACATCCGTAAAGTTGGAAACGTAATTTACCTCATATCCTTTGTATTCCATATAACGGCGCGCCGTATCAAAAACGATCATCGGACGCGCATTGCCGATATGAATAAAGTTGTAGACCGTCGGCCCGCAGACATACATTTTTACCTTTCCTTCCTCCAGCGGAATAAATTCTTCCTTCTTTTTCGTCAGCGTATTATAAAACTTCATCTTTGTTCTCCTTTTTCATAAACTTCAGTTCCCTCTCAAGCTCCAGGACACGGTTTGTCAGTTCCGTATTCTCATGCTTAAGAGTTTCTATATCATCAAACACCGGATCCGGCAGATGAATCTGATCCATGGTATTCCAGGTGACACGCACATCGTTTCTCTTGACGATCCGCCCCGGAACACCGACCACTGTACAATTCGGCGGAACCTCCCGAAGCACAACGGAGCCCGCCCCAATCTTGGAATTTTCCCCAATGGTAAAAGAACCCAGGATCTTGGCTCCGGCACTGACCATCACATTATCACACAGCGTCGGATGTCTCTTGCCCGTCTCCTTACCGGTACCGCCAAGGGTCACACCCTGATACAACGTCACATTATCCCCGATGACCGCCGTCTCTCCAATGATCACCCCTGCACCATGATCAATAAAAAGCCCCTTACCGATCACTGCCCCAGGATGAATCTCGATCCCCGTTTTACGCGCCGCCCTCTGAGAAATCCAGCGCGCCAGAAAATAATGCTTTTTCAGATACAGCTTATGCGCCCGCCTGTACTTGAGCATAACACGAAACGACGGATACAGCAAGACCTCCAACGGTGAATGAATCGCCGGATCCCTCTCCCGAATCACCTGAAACTCCTCTTTCAAATACCTGAAAAATCCCATCCCAATGCCCCTTTCTGCAACCGTTCAGCCAGCTGAACGGTTATCCCGTTTCAACACCAGACCACCAAGAAACAAAACAGCCAAACGCACAACCTACATCTGCAGCCTACCCACTCTCTGCCACCACATCCAGCCCTCATTCACCCCACCCCTTCCGGCGCCGTCTGGAGGCGTCCTTTCCGCACAAAAAAAGCACTTCATCAAAAAGACGAAATGCTTTCGTGGTTCCACTTTTCTTCAAGACCCTTTCCGGTCTCCTCGAAACACTTAACGCGTGTCACACGTCCCCGGCTACACACAGCTCTTCCCACGGCAATCCCGTTTCCCGGACTTCCCGCGCCGCTTCACCGGGGCAGCTTCCGGACGCACTTCAAAAACCTCCTGGCCCGGCTGCTCTCACCCGCTGACAGCCGTTCTCTGGAAACCGGTGCTGATTTTTTACTCTTTCCGTTCTCTGCCTTTTCCTGTTCTTTATAGTCTATGCAAATTCCAAATATTTGTCAAGGTTTTTCTTCTTAATCCTCCGTGAAAGGTTCATCTGCCGGGTAGCCTCCGGCGAGTTTCTGCATGCAGCGCTGGATGGAATCCTTGGAATTCCCCCAGCTCTTATCTTTGTTCCGGTAATCGTATTTTTCCGTAAACCAGGTCACTTCTTCCTGCAGCCTTTTGTAATTTTCTTCCATCAGACGGAACAAGGTAGGATAAAACGCTTTCTTCTGTTTTTCATTCAGCTTCTTCTCTGCCGTTTCCACCAGATCACCGAAGTGAGGCAGACAGAATCCTTTGCTCTCTTCAAACAGCTGAACAAATTCCGGACTGCTTTTGTACAGATCAAAGAAAGTATCCAGATAGCGCTCATAGTTGGCCTTAAACTGGCTGCATACAAAGCAGGAGCATTCTTCCTCCTGTACCCACTGTCCGATGGAGGTCTCCGACATCTTTCCGGATAGGGAGGTCTTCTGTATCCGCTTCATGAAGGAACTTTTTCCCGGTGTGAAGCTGTCCATCTGTTTTTTCAGATCCTGATTCAGACGCTTCAGATGTGTGCTGAGGATCAATGCACTTCCCAGACGGTTTCCGTAATCATACATCATTTTGTAGTGATGGCGGCAGAACCCCTCCTTGTCCGTCATCCCCCGCACATCCTCTTCCATATAAGACGCTCCGCTGCCCAGGGCATAGGAAATGGCATGCTGCTCCGCCTCCCGCTCCAGAAAGCAAAACGGGCATTCGTCCTGTGCCTTGAACGCATCCATCAACGGTATCGTGTGAATTGATTCCTTCATCTTATTTTCCTCCCTTTTCTCAGGCCTTCTCCCTGTCTCTTAAAACGGCGTTCCATCCAGTACAAACGGCGTCGTCTGATAAACGTAATAGTTCAGCCAGTTGGTATAAAGGTTGTTCGCGTGGGCACGCCACATCAGCAGCGGCCGGGTATTCGGATCATCGTTCCGGAAGTAATTCTTCGGAACCTCGATGGGCAGCCCCTTGTCACTGTCACGCTTATACTCCCCTGCCAGCGTCACCCGGTCATATTCCGGATGGCCCATCACGAAAATCCTTCTTCCATTGTTCGCCATGCCAAGATAAAAGCCTGCTTCCTCTGATTCCGCCAGGATCGTCAGCTCACTGCATTTGCGGATGTCCTCAATGGGAACCTCCGTGTGGCGGGAGTGAGGCGCCAGGAACATATCGTCAAAGCCCCGCACCAGCGGAATCTTCCGGTTGTTGACCTTATGCCAGAACAGACCGAATTTTTTCTGATCGAGCATCCGCTTTTTCAGCCCGTAAAAATGGTACAGGCTTGCCTGCGCCGCCCAGCACAGAAAGATCGTCGAAGTCACATGGGTGTTGGTCCATTCCATGATTTCCACCAGCTCCTGCCAGTAATCCACTTCCTCGAATTCCATCTGCTCCACCGGCGCCCCGGTAATGATCATTCCATCGTAATAATTCTTCTTCACATCTTCAAATTTGATATAAAAAGTATTCAGATGGCTGGTGGATGTATTTCTGGACTCATGGCTGGCAGCCGCCATAAATGTCACATCCACCTGCAGCGGTGTGTTGGAAAGAGAACGCAGAAGCTGAAGCTCCGTATCCTCCTTCAAAGGCATCAGATTTAAGATCAAAATCTTCAGCGGACGGATATCCTGATGGATCGCCCGGTTTTCATCCATAACAAATATATTTTCCTGCTCCAGAATCTCCTTTGCCGGCAGATCGGCCTGTACTTTTACTGGCATACTTTTCTTCCTCTCTTCTGTCTGTGATTTTTAACGGATCATATCCAAAAACTGTTCTTCTGAAATCACCGGAATTCCTAGTTCCGCTGCTTTTTTATTTTTGGAAGACGTGGAGGCTGTGTCGTTGTTCACCAGATAGCTGGTCTTTTTTGTCACACTTCCCGTCACCTTTCCGCCCAGCGCTTCAATGCGGTTTTTCATCTCGCTGCGGTTCTCAAAATGCTCCAGGCTTCCCGTAATGACAAAGGTCAGTCCCGCAAGTTTCTGCTCTTCTTTGGAACCTTCCGGCTTCTCCAGTTCCAGATGCTCCAGCAGATGATCCAGTCTCCGATTGTTTCTTTCATCCTCGAAATAGCTCACCAGGCTCTGTCCGATCACTTCTCCAATCCCGTCAATCCCCGTCAGTTCCTCCACCGTCGTATGGCGGATACGCTCCAGGTCATAGTCAAATTCCCGGCAGATCATCTTTGCGTTTGCAAGCCCGATGTTCAGGATTCCCAGTCCATAGATCACCCTCCAGAGCACTGTATGACGGGCTTTCTGGATGCTCTGCCACAGATTTTCATAGGATTTTTCCCCAAAACCTTCCATTGCGACAATCTGATCCCGATACCGGTCCAGTTCAAAAATATCTCCAAAATCCTGCAGATATCCATGACCGATAAATTTCTCCAGCGTCGCCTGGGACAATCCGTCAATGTTCATCGCATCCCTGCTCACAAAAAGCGTAAAGGTCTTGATCGCTTTCGCCGGACATTCCGGGTTGACGCAGTACAGCGTTTCCACATCGTTGACCATCTGGATCTTCGTCGGCCCTTTGCACGCCGGACAGGTGTCTGGAATATCCTTCACACCGCTGCGGGTTCTGTTTTCTGCAATCTGCGGAATGATCATATTTGCCTTGTAAACCTCGATCCGGTCTCCGATTCCAAGTTCCAGGCTTTTCATAATGCTGATGTTGTGAACGCTGGCCCTGGACACCGTAGTCCCTTCCAGCTCCACCGGCTCAAAGATCGCAACCGGATTGATCAGTCCTGTCCTGGACGGGCTCCACTCGATTTCCAGCAGCGTCGTCTCCTTCTGTTCATCCGCCCATTTGAACGCGAAAGAATTCCGCGGAAATTTCGCTGTAGCGCCCAGGGATTCCCCGTATGCGATATCATCATAGATCACCACCAGACCGTCGGACGGGAAATCGTTTTTCACGACCTGGGAAGAAAAATACTCCATCGCCTCGTCCAACGTATCCGCGGTCACAACCCGGTATTCCACCGTATCAAATCCCTGCTCCTTCAGCCATTCCATCTGACGCTCCACCGAATTGTCGAACGTCTCTCCTTCGGCACGCACCAGCGTGAACGCCATAAACCGCACATGACGTCTCGCTGTGATCTCATTGTTCAGCTGGCGCACGGAACCGCTGCACAGATTTCTCGGATTCTTGTACTTTGCATCCACATCCTCGATTTCCTCGTTGATCTTCTCAAAATCAGAGTATGTGATGACCGCTTCTCCTCGGAGTACCAATTCCCCCTGAAACGGAATTCTCAAAGGAATATTTTCAAAAACTTTTGCATTGTTTGTCACGACCTCTCCGATCAGCCCGTTTCCTCGCGTCACGGCTTTTTCCAGCGCGCCGTTCCGATAAGTGAGGACGATGGTCAGTCCATCCATTTTCCAGGAGAGCAGACACTTCTGGTTCCCGATAAACTCCCTGAGCACTTCCACATCCTTGGTCTTGTCCAGAGAAAGCATCGGGCTTTCGTGGGCCTCTTTCGGCAGTTCATTGACCGCCTCATACCCCACCTGCACCGTCGGACTGTTTGCCAGCACGGTTCCGGTCTGTTTCTCCAATTCCACAAGTTCGTCATAGAGCCTGTCGTAATCCAGATTGCTCATGATCTCCCTGTCTTCCTGATAATAGGCCTTTGCCGCCTGATTCAAAAGCTGCACCAGCTCTTTCATTCTCTTTGTCTGATCCATATTGCTGCCTCCTACTGCTGTTTCCCCTGAATTCTGTCCCGGATCTCTCTCAGTTCTTCTCCCGTCAGCTCCCGGTATTTTCCCGGCTCCAGCCCATCCAGCCGGATATTCATGATCCGGATCCGTTTCAGCCGCTCCACCCGGTAGCCCAGCGCTTCACACATTCGCCGGATCTGGCGGTTCAGTCCCTGGGTCAGGACAATGGAAAAACACTTTTCCTTTCTTTTTCTCACCCTGCACGGGCGTGTCACGGTATCCAGAATCGGAACGCCCGCCGCCATCCGCTCCAGAAATTCCTCCGTCACCGGCCGATCCACCCAGACCAGGTATTCCTTTTCATGAAAATTTCTCGCCCGCATGATCCCATTGACGATCTCCCCGTCATTGGTCATCAGCAGGAGGCCTTCCGAATCCTTGTCCAGCCGCCCCACCGGATAAATCCTCACCGGATAGTTCAGATAATCGATCACATTATTCTTTTCCCGTTTTTCCGCCGTGCATACGATCCCCCGCGGTTTATAAAACGCCAGATAGACTTTTTTCTGTTCCGGGGTGATCTTTTTTCCGTCGACACAGACAATGTCTGTCTCTTCTACCTGGGCTCCCATCTCCGCAGGAATCCCGTTGATCGTGACTCTCCCGTCTGCAGTCAGACGGTCCGCCTCCCTGCGGGAACAGAATCCCGCGTCACTCAAATATTTGTTTACTCTCATCCGTTATTTTCCACCTCGCAGGACAACAAAAGCAGTTTTGCACATCTTCCGGACGATCCGTTCCTTTGTACAAAGCTGCTTTTTTGTTTCCTCTATATTTGACCAGATTTACTGAAGGCTTTCCACATATGCTTTCAGATCCGCATCGCTCTCCAGCGCCTGCTCATAAGAAGCCTGCACATTTCCTACCAGCGCCTTTACTTCTTCCCGCTCCAGCGCGCTGCTCATCGCCTCCGCAATCTGCGTATCGCTCTCCACGTCCGATGCGATCACCAGATTACCATCCTCATTGGTGTACATATACAGTTCCATCAGCATCGGAAGCTGGGTGTCAATCTCCTTATATTTACAATTATAGCTGACAAACGCAACGTACGTTCCCTCTGTCGGGCCATCCAGTGTGTACGTGATAATATCATTGTAGCTTTCCACTTGATCCTCTGCCGTAATCTGGGCTTCATCTTCGGCAGGAAGCGTATCTACTGCCTCTTTGATCGTCCCAATATCCTTGGAAGCCAGAGCGGTAAAATAGGTGGTTGCCACCGTACTTACCTGTGCGTTGTTTTCCGCTGCAAACTCTTTGCCCGACTCACCGGCACTCTGCTGTCCATCCTCCTGCCCGGATTCCTCGGCAGGCGTTGGCGTCGCAGTGACCTGCGCATTTCCCTTGGCCCCTTCCTGATCCGAACTGGAAGAAACCAGATGTACAACCAAAAGTATCAGACCGACTACCACAAGAATCGCCAGAATCAACAGCATATAGCGCAGATTATCCGAAACCCATTCCCTGAAACGGTCTTTTCTTGACATTGGTTTTGCCATATTCTACCCTCTCTTTTCCTTCTTTTTTACGATAACACAAAACCCCTATTTCCATTCCTGGAGATAGGGGCTGTCACACGCGTCTGGAGGGATTCGAACCCCCGCCACACGGTACCGGAAACCGTTGCTCTATCCCCTGAGCTACAAACGCTTACATCCACGAAACTCTCAGCAAAATCTTCTGAGTATTCCCTGAATAAGTATTGATTTATCTGCTGTCCATAAAAGCATTTGCATCTCTTACTTTTACGATACAACATTGTTATCATACTACATTCCGTGAATCTTGTCAACTGTCTCTCGCCTAAAAATGAATGGCATCCGCCTCATCGCAAAGCGATTTTGAATGGGCGGATGCCGCCGCTCGTTTTTTTCATCCCCTCGGATCAACACCGTGCTTCAGAACACAATCTGATTCAAAGTCCTGCTGTAAAGATACGCCTGATTGGCAAGGATCTCCTGAGGCTCTACCTGGGTCTGATTGATATCCGTTACCATCTCTTTGAGCATATCCCTGCTCACCGTTTCATCTGCCGGCACAAGGATACATTCATGAACACTGCTTGGAAGTATGTAGAAATCACCGCCAAATTTTTCCGACAGTTCCTTCAGCATACCGGGATATCGGATGCAGATCGCGCCGAAGGTTTTCTTCTTGTTTGTAAGTACATACATGGGAAACATCCGGAATTCCGCCTCATCTTCCGTTTTCGTCACATCAGCATCCGCATTTTGCAGGCACTCACGGAGAATCTCTCCCATGGGACGCAGGCTCACCTTCAGATCTGAGACCGTATTTTCCCATGCCTGACGGTCCAGCTCTTCCCCAGTGATCCCCCACATCTCCAGATGATTTTTGTTGATCAGTATCGTAGCCTGCCCGTTTCCCATCGAGGCGGTCATATAATAATAGACAACCGCCAGATCCAGATACGTCCTGTAAGGAATCTCCCGGAGTATTTCCCGGTTCATTCCAATGTTCACAAGCTTACAGTAAAGATGCTTTTTCGCATTTTCATAGTCCGAAAAAAAATCCGTATCCATATCCAGCAGCGAAACATCCATCTCATGATAATTCTCCAACAGACAGGCAGCCAGACGAACCACCGAACTTCCCCGTTGGTAACGCTCATAGAAACTGCCAATATAAATCAGCGGCGCCACTTTACAGTTTTTCCTGCTGATACAGACGGCATCTCTGGAAACCCCGTTGTTTTTCTTGATCGTCTGCAGTGCAACCTGATACTCCTCCCCCGCCTGACGACAGATCTCTTTCACAAAGGCCTCGGTAAAATCTTCATAACTCATGTGTAAAAACCACCTTTCTCATTCAAGACACAAACTTTTTCTCTTCAGAAACACATCATTTTGGGACAGATTTTCACACAATGGGATGGTCCATCTCCGGTCTTCCCAGCAAAACCATCTGCAGACTTTTTTGAATTTATTTTCCTTCCTTCACCTCCTGTCTCATCTGCACGCGCACCCTTGAAAAACATTATTAAATTTTATTCATTACGGAATTTATGGCGACAGCCGCCAGAATACAGAAAGAACATCACCCTGGAAAAAGAAACTTTCCTGAAAGGTTTTCTGTGGATTTTATTCTAACCCATATATATACCATTGTCAACCCAAAAGCAATTTTCAAACACGCTCCAATGCAACCGTTCAGCCAGCTGAACCGTTACGCTCCAACGTTCAAAAGCCCCCGGAAAGACGGGAGAGACACAGGGCTTCACGCCCTGTACCTTAGAGCCCGTCCATGGGGGCTTTTTTCATCCATATTGATACTATTTCACAGAACCTGTGATACCTTCCGCGAAGCTCTTCTGCAGACAGAAGAATACAATTGCGGTAGGAACGGTACAGATAAATACACCGAGCATCAGCATACCATAATCCACAGAATATCCGCCCAGAAGGTTTGCCACCAGCATCGGCATGGTAATAGACTCATTGGTTTTCAGGATTACCTTCGGCCACAGATAGTTATTCCATGCGTTCATGAAAGTAATAGTCATAGCTGCCGCATAGGTGGATTTCATAGTCGGAAGAAACATGCGGAAGAAAATTCCGATCTCGCTCAGTCCATCCATTCGTGCCGCCTCGATCATATCATGCGGGAAAGATCTCGCACTTTGTCGGAACATCATGATCAGGAACGGCGTGGATATCGACGGAAGCATAACCGCTACCATTGTGTTGGTCAGTTTCATGGTTGAGAACATCCGGAACAACGGGATCATGATCGCTGCAAACGGAATCATCATTGCCATCAGCAGGATCGTCATCACGATATCTTTTCCCTTGTCATGATAGATCTCAAAGCCATATCCGGCGATCGAACAAACCAGAAGCGCCAGAAATGTCAGCACAATTGCATTTCTGAAAGAATTGAACAGCGCCCTTCCAAGATCCTGATTGGCGATCAGGCTTTTAAAATTCTCGATCAGATATCCGCCCGGATACAGCCGTCCGGCTACAACATCCGTGCTCTTATTGGTTGCACCGCAGAACATGTAGTACAGCGGAAAAACGGAGAGCAGAGATACGATCGTCAGAAATGCATACTGGAAAAATTTCTTACCTTTGCTCATCATCGTTCATCACCTACTTTCATCTGAATCACTGCCAGAACTGCCACCATGATCAATACGATAATCGACATTGCCGCCGAGTATCCGAAGTTGGGGCTCTGCACGAAGGACATATTATAAATGTAATGGGACAATGTCATGGTTGCCTGTCCAGGACCGCCGTTTGTCAGGTTCATAGACTCATCGAACAGCTGCAGCGTACCGTTTGTTGACATGATCGCTGTCAGAAGGATCGTCGGCTTCAGCAGCGGTACAGTAATCTTAAAGAAAGACTGTCTCGGACTTGCGCCGTCAATTTTCGCCGCCTCATAGACAGAATACTCAATATTCTGAAGTCCTGCCAGATAGAAGACCATATTATATCCGGTCCACCGCCAGATCAGCGCGATGATGATAACCGCACGTGCCGTCCACGCATTGGCAAACCACATCACCGGTTCCAGACCGATTCCACGGAGAAGCGTGTTGACCAGTCCGTCGTTGGCAAACATGGAACGGAAGATCATGGAATAGGATACCAGAGAAGTTGCGCACGGCAGGAAAATCATCGTACGGAACAACCCCTTGAATCTCAAATGTTTGTTGTTCAGCATGGATGCCAGGATCAGAGCCAGGATCAACATAACCGGTACCTGAATGATCAGATAGAAAAATGTATTGAAAAGGCACTGACGGAATGTGGCGTCCTTCAGAATACGGGCATAATTGGTCAGACCTCCAAACTTCAGATTGATGCCCAGTCCTGTCTGCAGAGACAAAATAAATGCCTGAATCATCGGATAAAAACTCATCCAGGCAATCAATGCAGTGGCAGGAATCAGAAATGCCCATCCGGTCAGATTATGTCTTTTCTCAAGTGAAAGTTTCTTTCCTGAACCTTTCATAGGACTTCCCTCCTTACTATGTGAAATGCAGAAATACGGTTACCCGCATACCAGATGATACAGGAAAAGGCCTGCTGCCATCTCCGACAGCAGACCTTCCGTATGTCGTCTATACTCAGCCGCCCATATTGAATTCTACGGTATCCTGAGCTTTTTCAATTTCAGAATCCATATCTGCGCCCTGCTGTGTAATTGCAGACAGTGCAGTTCCTACAGCATTACGTGCATCATAGTAGAACGGTCCGGTAACATTGGATGGAGTCTGCTCTGAGAATCCAAGGATCTTGCTGTTAACCGCGTCTCCTCCGAAGAATTCAGACGGTTCTGCATATACATCGGATTCTTTTGCCGGTGACCAGGTAGCGATTGCTCCGGTACCTGCTGTCAGCAGATCATCATACAGTTCCGTGCTTCCTGCGAAAGTCGCATTGAGGAAATCCATTGCCAGTTCCGGATTGTCACAGTTGGAAGAGATTGCCCAGGAAGAACCACCGTTGTTGGGGTAGTTGGTAGCATTTTCCTGTCTCTCCAGTCTCGGCATATTGGTGATTGCCCATTTTCCGGACTGATCTTCCTGTGCCGTGATGGATGCCATGATCCAGCATCCGTTGATGGCACTTGCTACGGTTCCGTTATTCAGAGATGCTACGTACTGATCCCAGTCAGTAACCTCTACCAGAGTTCCGTCTTTTACCATCTGTACATAAATTTCCATACACTCTTTCAGAGCATCGTTTCCAACAATGTTTACGCTTCCGTCTTCATTGAACAGAGAAGCTCCGCAGGACTGCAGCATCTCCATGATCAGGTCCGGAGAACCTGCCTGAGAAGTAAGGATCGGCTGTCCTGTTTTTTCTTTGACAACTTTTGCCTTCTCCATGAAATCACTCCAGGTGATATCTGTAAAGTCGTCGATGGTAAATCCTGCCTGCTCCAGATAATCTGTTCTGTAAGCTGCGATTACCGCGCCGTTGTCAAACGGAACACCGTAGTTCTTGCCGTCCACTACGGAGTAAGCAACTTTTGCTTCTGCAAACTGTGAGAAATCAATACCGGAATCCGTCAGATCGGTAAAGATATCCGGATAGTTCGCTACATATTTCTGATAGGAGTTGTCCTGCATCAGGAAGATATCCGGCAGAGTGCTGTAATCACCTGCGGATGCCGCTGTTGTCAGGTTGGTCTCAATATCTTCAGACAGAACTTCTGTAACTTCAACCTTGAATCCCTCATGCTCCTGCGTATAGATCTCAGCCGCTTTCTCGATCGCGTATACGTTGAAGTTCGGATCCCAGGTCCATACGGTCAGGGTGGTGTCACCGGACTCTCCGCCTTCAGACGATGCGGTACTTCCGCTGGTGCTTTCTCCGCTGTCTCCGCCTGATCCGCCGCAGGCTGTCATTGACAGCACCATGGTTGACGCCAGAAGCAATGCAATCACTTTTCTTTTCATTCTGATATACCTCCCTTTGTCTTTTTATACATATTGACGTCTTATTTTTTGTCGCGCGCATTATTCTTTCGTCGATATGTATATTTTTTTGTTTCCTCCATCGATGTTTATGGGCATATTATACCACAACAAAAATCCATTATGTAAGCGTGGCCAACCACATACTGTGCAAATTCGAACATCATAACTCTTTTTCTGCAGATTTCAGTGATTCGGCGATATCACCATCCCTCTTCTGTTTTCACGTCACAATTCAACAATTTACCTTTATAATTCGCCGACGACCGTCTCCATTTACTCGGCGAAACGCCCATAATCTTCTTGAAATTCCTGTTAAAAGTAGACAAAACGTCGAATCCGGTACGATTTGCAATTACGCTCATGGGGTCGTTGGTTTTCTGCATCAGCTCACAGGACATCCGGATTCTCACCAGATTGATATATTCCGCGGGCGTCATCTGCATACATGCGTAAAACACTCTTCTGAAATGCGTCTCGCTGATATGGCACAGCTGCGCCAGATCCTGAATACGGATTTCCTGGGCATAATTATCACTGATATAGTCCAGCGCCACAGAGATCATCGGCTGATACTTTTCCGGACCCGTCCGATTCTCTGTCTCATTTGCATTCATTCTTGCGATTTCCAGCAGCAGGGCCAGCAGGAGACTTTTTACTTCATCCAGATAATATTCCTCCACGTTTCTCATCAGTTCCATAATATGGCGGATGATCCCTGCCATGACAGGTAACTGGCTCACATGATAGAGCTGGCCGCTTTTTGAAATTCTCCGAATCAGCTCCTGAGCCTTTCGCGGATTGTCCGCATACTGCTCCCGCAGGAAATTATCCGTATCGATAAACAGATATTCCCAGCTGCTTTCTGTGCCTGGTTCATTGACCGTAGCATGAGGATAGCTCTTTGGAATAATAGAAAACATGTCTCCCTCAAACCGCTGAGAATGTTCCGTGTTTTCCAGAAATACCTCCCCTTGTCCGGAGTAACAGAATCCGATTTCCATATAATTATGAAAATGGAGGCAGTCCCCTTTTTTCTGTCCGTTAGCGCTGTGAATCCATCTCTCCCCAAGCAGTGCGAGCAGCGGCATACCGGGGGGGCAGCTCATAATACCGGAACTCCACTTTTTCTTTTTTCTTTCTGCTCAAATTCCGTTCCCTCCATAATAGCGGAAAAGGCCGCTGTCCGGAAATGCCTTTTGGGACAGCAGCCTTTTCTATTGTTCTGTTATTTGCCCAGCTTTCTCTGGATCAGTTTCGTAATCTCCATCACAGGAATGATGATAAATCCGAGTACCATCGCAATCGCATATTCCATGAGGCTGATATGCTCGAAGGAGAATGCGTTGGAAAGGAACGGAATGTAAATAACCGCCGTTGTAAGCAGCAGAGCGAGAAGCATGGCTCCCCAGATATATTTATTCTTGCTGCTGAGACGGAAGATGGATCCTCTTCTGGAACGCATGTTGAAGGAATGGAAGATTTCTACCATGGACAACGTCAGGAATGCCATTGTCATACCGTCAGCACTGTTAACAATCTCCCATCTTCCGGACTCAATATAGTGTCCGATGAAATAAGATCCCAGCGTCAGAATCGTGATCCATATTCCCTGATAAAATACGTCAAATCCCATACCGCCGGCAAAAATACCTTCTTTGGAATCTCTCGGAGGTTTCTGCATGCTGTCTTTCTCACTCTCTTCCATACCAAGAGCCAGCGCCGGGAAGCAGTCTGTGATCAGATTAATCCAGAGCAGGTGCACCGGCTGCAGAATTGTAAAGCTCATCAGTGTTGCAAAGAAGATGGACAATACCTCAGCCAGATTCGCGGAAAGCAGGAACTGGATCGCCTTACGGATGTTGTCGTAAATTCTTCTTCCTTCTTCTACTGCAGATACGATAGTCGCAAAGTTATCGTCCGCCAGAACCATATCCGCAACATTCTTCGTAACGTCTGTACCGGTGATACCCATACCGATACCGATATCCGCACGTTTGATGGAAGGCGCGTCGTTGACACCGTCACCGGTCATTGCGGTAATCTTGCCTTTCTTCTTCCATGCATCTACGATACGCACTTTATGCTCCGGCTGAACACGGGCATATACGGAATATTTTTCGATCTCATTGTCAAGTTCGTTATCGCTGATTTCATTCAGCTGGGAGCCGGTGATCGCTTCGCTGGCATCTTTGATGATTCCAAGCTGTTTTGCAATGGCAACCGCCGTATCCTTGTGGTCACCGGTGATCATAATCGGACGGATTCCCGCACTGCGGCATTCCTCGATCGCGTCCTTAACCTCCGGACGGATCGGGTCGATCATACCGGAAAGTCCTACGAAGCAAAGATCCTGCTCCAGGAATGCCGGTTCGCTGCTCTCCGGTGCCTGATCCCACATCCTCTTAGCTGCAGCCAGCACACGCAGCGCCTGGTCAGCCATACCTTTGTTCGCCGCAAGGATCTCTTCGCGCATTTTCTCGGTCATAGGAACAATTTTTCCGTCAACCCACGCATTGGTACACCGTTTCAGGATTTCATCCGGCGCACCTTTGGTAAACTGAACGATCGTGCCGTCCGCCGTCTGATGTACGGTGGACATCATCTTACGTCCGGAATCGAACGGAGCCTCCATGATACGCGGATACTCTTTTTTCAGTTCGTTCTTCGGGCATTTCATCTTTGTCGCATCGTTAACCAGAGCGCATTCGGTCGGCTCTCCTACCGCCTCTCCGGTCTCGTCCTGCTCCGCATCAGAACAAAGCGCCATTGCTCTTGCCAGTTCCATCTCATCGGAAGCGGAATGCTCCACAACCGTCATCTTGTTCTGTGTCAGAGTACCTGTCTTATCGGAACAGATAATCTGGGTACATCCCAGTGTTTCTACCGCAGTAAGTTTTCGGATTACCGCGTTTCTCTGGGACATCTTCGTAACGCCGATCGAAAGAACGATCGTTACAACGGCTGCAAGACCTTCCGGAATCGCAGCTACCGCCAGGCTGACCGCTACCATGAAGGTATCCAGCATGCCTTCTCCGGTGATATTCGGGTATGCACGGAACAGATCCACAGCAAAAATAACCGCACAGATACCGATAACCAGCACAGTCAGGATCTTGCTCAGCTGATTCAGTTTGATCTGCAGAGGCGTCGCATCGTCCTTTGCGTTCGCAAGGGCATCGGCAATCTTACCCATTTCCGTATTCATTCCTGTACCGGTAACTACAGCACGTCCACGTCCGTATACCACGGTACTTCCCATATACATCATATTCTTCCGGTCGCCCAGAGGAATGTCTTTCTCTCCGTTCAGTTCAAGAACGTCCGCTTTCTTGTTTACCGGAACAGACTCTCCGGTCAGCGCCGCTTCCTCGATCTTCATGCTGGCGCTTTCCAGTACACGGGCATCTGCCGGAACTGCATCTCCGGCCTCAAGGACGATCACATCACCCGGTACCAGTTCTTCACTTTTCACTGTGATCTGATGACCGTCACGGATGACTTTCGATGTGGCCGCCGTTATTTCCTGCAGCGCGGCAATGGCTTTTTCCGCCTTGCTCTCCTGTACAACGCCAAGAACCGCATTGATAATAACAACGATCAGAATAATGATTACATCCGCAAAAGACTCTCCAGAGTAAAACGCTGTCACACCTGAAATCAAAGCCGCAACGATCAGGATAATGATCATCGGGTCTTTCAACTCTTCAAGAAAACGAACGATAAGCGGCGTTTTCTTTCCTTCTTTCAGTTTGTTTTTGCCGTACTGTTCCAGTCTGGCGCTCGCTTCCGCGGAACTCAGACCGTTTTCCTGGCTCTTCAAAGATTCCAGTACTTCCTGGCTCTCCTGTAAGTATTCCTTCAAACTCTGTTACCTCCATTCCGGCAGTATTCTCTGTGAACAGTTTCCTGCTTCCCTACTGCCGCTCTTGATTTTTTGTTACTGTCCGGCACATCCGGAGCATCCTGGGCAGCCGGACGCAATCCGGTCATCCGCCAGATAATCCAGCGCTTTTGTGATACAACATACTGCATGTGCTGAGATCCCTTCTTTGCTGCCGGTAAAGCCGAGACCTTCCTCCGTGGTCGCTTTCACGTTCACCTGATCTTTTTCCAGATGCAGCGCTTCCGCGATATGCTCCACCATCGTATCAATATAAGGCAGAAGTTTCGGCTGCTGCGCGATCACTGTCGCATCAATATTCTCAATCAGGTACATCCGCTCTTCCAGCATTTTTCCAACCTGGCGGAGCAGCTCGATGCTGGAAGCTCCCTCGTAAGCCGGGTCATTGTCCGGAAAATGACGCCCGATATCCCGAAGGGCCGCCGCTCCAAGAAGCGCGTCCATCACAGCATGTACCAACACATCCGCATCCGAATGTCCCAGCAGCCCGTGGGTGTGGGGAATTTCCACCCCGCCCAGGATCAGCTTTCTGCCTTCCACCAGACGGTGTACATCGTATCCCATTCCAACTCTCATTCAAGCACCTCCCTTCTCTAGGCACTGCTGCCTGTGCTCCTGGAGCATGTCTGCAAATTCCGCCCGCGTTGGGTCAAACAGTATCCGAAAATGATTTTCAGACAGGCTCCAGAAACACAGGCTGCCGCCTTGTTTCATTTATTCTGTGGTCCACTGAAGCATCTTGCTGATCCTCAGAAAACTCAGACGATTTCTTACATAAGGACAAAGCTGCAGGGTCATCGGTACCAGTTCCCTGGGAATCCCAACCTGCTCCGGCTCATAACAGCATCCGGCTTTCTGCAGGATTTTGACCAGTTCTTCAGAAGACGGAACGGCATCCAGGATCTTGGCGATCTCCGGAAGAAGCTCCATCAGTTTTTCCGGCTCCACCAGGTCCAGCGGATCCGGCGTATTCTCCTGTACGGCGGACTCCATCAGCCCCTTTTTCCCAAAAGTGTCCCGGAGCAGATCCGTCTCCAGCCCGTGGTACGGTTTCAGACGGCACTTTCCTTTTTCAATAGCCCTTGCGATCTCTTCGTACCTCTGTCGTACCATCACCAGTCCAACGGAAACTTTTTCCCCGTGGAGGGCGTCCACCTTATCATTGATGACCTGCATTTCCCACAGGTGAGAGACATGGTGTTCCGCACAGGAAGCCGGGCGGGAATTTCCGACCATTTGCATCGCGATACCGGACAGCAGAAGCGCATACATCAGCTGCTCAAATGCCTCCGGATCACCTTCCTTCAGTCCGTCGATCAGTCCGATGGTCTTCTCCAGCGCCTCTTCCTCCAGCGCGATGGTCTGCTCACAGATATATTCGTCTGTCACAAGCGCCGCGATTTTCCAGTCCGCCAGAGCAATGTACTTGCCCAGCAGATCTGACATTCCCGATGCTGTCAGCCGATACGGAGCTTTGGAAAAAATATCTGTATCCGCAAAAACGTACAGCGGTCCCTGCGCCGGTACTGTCTTTTTCATCCCATTCCATGTCATCGCTGCGACGTTGGACAGAAATCCGTCCACACTGGCGGCCGTCGGCACGGAGATAAACGGGATTCCCCATTTATGCGCCACATAACGGCTCAGATCGTGGATCGTTCCGCTTCCTACCGCAAGGATCAGATCCGTCTCTTCCGGAAGCGTCTCTTCCAGGATCTCCACGCCATGGTTGTCTGCGTGAAGGTTTTCGCAGTCGAGACATACGGATTCACAGATCTCCTCCACATCCTCCAGCGCTTCCAGCGCAGCCTCCTTTGTATTTTCATCCCAGACGATTGCCGGAGCGGCAAAATCCCGGAGTTCCCCTTCGGTCAGCATTTCGTACAGTTTTCTGGAAGCTCCGGACTCGATCCAGATTCCCTTCACCGTGATCTCATGCTGTCTTCTGCAGGAACAGGGACCCTGAAACTGCTCCACGTCTATTTCCATTCTCTTCACCCTTTCCTTCCCTTTAAAACTTTAATTGAAACCATAAATCTTCTGCGCCAGTTTGTAGCCGTAAACCGCGATTTTCTGT
The DNA here is from genome assembly GCA_902493585.1 of uncultured Fusicatenibacter sp. Classification (GTDB taxonomy): domain Bacteria; phylum Bacillota; class Clostridia; order Lachnospirales; family Lachnospiraceae; genus Fusicatenibacter. Next base: position 89,908 of record CABUPZ010000001.1, read on the forward strand.
CTTGGACGGCTCTTGGCGCTCATGATCGAACCGAGAAATCCATGTCGGATCCTGAAATAATCCTTTGGATCCTGCGCTTTCAGATATTTCCACAGTTCATCCTTCTTTTTGAGGTTCTCCTCCATCTCTGAACGCATCATCATTACCGAGGACACTGTCATGATAATGCTGAGATAATTTACCATATATTTTCTGAGCTGCTTATTCAGGTTTTTCTGCTGTCCCATATAGTCGATCATCAGACGGTTGACCCGGATCTGCTGATCGATCCTGCCGATCATCACCTGTTCATTGACCGACTGGTCGCTGCGTCCGATAAAGTAGCGGTAAAAATTCACATCCGCATAATACATGGTCTTCACATACGGGAACGGAATAAACGCTACCAGGTTATCCACATAAAAAGTATGCTCCGGCAGGCACAGTCCACAGTCCCGAAGGAGCTGGGTCCGGAAAATCAGGGAGTGCATCAGGATATACCGGGTTTTTCCCAGCGACTTGGTGTCATTCCATCCGAAAAACGTATCTTCCGGAAGCGAGTGTACATAACGCATCACTCTCTTTTTCTTCGCTCCCACTTTCTCGTACACATAGTTGCTGATCAGCATATCCAGTGTTTTGTCACCCCGGACTGCGTCCTCAAGAATCCCGAGGATTTTTCGATATGCCTCTTCGTTTACCCAGTCATCGCTGTCCACAACCTTAAAATAAAGTCCTGTGGCATTGGCGAGTCCCGCATTCACAGCTCCTCCATGGCCTTTGTTTTCCTGGTGGATCGCCCGCACGATCGTCGGATACTTTTTCGCGTATGCATCCGCGATCTCCGCAGTACGGTCTTTGGAACCGTCATTGACGATCAGGATCTCCACATCCTCTCCCCCAACCAAAAGAGAATCGATGCACTTTTCCATATACGCCTCTGAGTTATAACAGGGTACGGCAAAAGTCAGTATTTTCATGATTCCTTTTCCTTCTTTATTTTTTATCTTGGTATTTTTCCTGACCAAGGCGCAGGTCCATATAACTGGCATAGGCGGCAAATGCCGCCGGCATCGGATAATGCTCCTGAGCCTCCTGGGTTTCGACAAAAATAAGTTCTCTGTCAAACGCAGTCTCCGGCTCGGCAATCTTCACCACATATCCGGTCATATGCCATTCCACATGAGAAAAAATATGCTTTGCTTCCGGCAGCGGCAGAATCTGCAGTGGCATCAGCCCTCTCTCTTCCACAAAGGAAAGTACCTGGTCTTCCGTCAGATGCCCCTCCGTATTTGGAAATTCGTAAAGTCCTGCCAGCAGGCCCTGTTCCGGACGCTTTCTCACCGCCACATGACGGCCGTCCAGAATCAGAAAAACGGTCCGCTCTTCGATTCTTCTCCTGGTTTTCTTTTCTTTCACCGGATATGCTTCTATGGTGCCCGTTTTTCTCGCCCGGCACTCTTCTTTCACCGGACATTTTTCACACAGCGGCGCGCCGTTTGGGACACAGACAATAGCGCCCAGCTCCATCAGTGCCTGGTTAAACGCTCCGGATCTTCCCTTCGGCATGATCGCCAGCAGATCTTTTTCCACCCGGCTGCGTACGGACTGCTTCATAATATCCCCGTCATCCATACGGATCCTTGCCAGGACACGCAGCACATTTCCATCCACCGCAGGTACCGGGATCTCATAGGCAATGGACGCGATCGCGCCCGCCGTATAACTGCCGATCCCCGGCAGTGACTTCAGCGCCTCATAATCTGCCGGCAGCACGCCTCCGTACTGTTCACAGAGGACAACCGCCGCTTTCTGCATATTTTTCACCCGGTTGTAGTATCCAAGTCCTTCCCACAGTTTCAGAAGCTTTTCCTGCGGATACTCCGCCAAATCCTTCACCGTCGGGAGAGTTTGTGTAAACCGTTCAAAAAATGGCTTTACCGCCTCCACCCTGGTCTGCTGGAGCATAATCTCCGACACCCAGATATGGTAAGGATCTCTGTGTGCTCTCCACGGAAGGTCTCTGTGATTTTTTTCATACCATCCAAGCAATGGTTCAATAATGTTTTCAAGCATATAGATTCTCCTTTGTATATTTTGCCACACTTTCATCAAAAATGCAAAATAAACATTGCTTTTCTTTCTCTTTTTGATTAGAATTAAGAAACAAAACAAGAAAGCTGAGGAAAAAAACGTGATTGACAGTATCATCTTCGATGTTGACGGTACCCTGTGGGACTCTACAGACATTGTTGCCCGTGCCTGGAACCGTATTCTGGAACAGGAAACCGACCTGGAACCCACGCTTACCGGCGCTACTCTGAAAGGCCTGTTCGGCCGTCTGCTGCCGGACATTGCCGCCGTGATCTTTGAAAAATATGAAAAACAGCGTCAGCTGGAACTGATCGATCTTTGCTGTGAGGAAGAACACCGGGAACTTCTCGCACATCCCGCTCCGGTCTATGATACCCTGGAGGAAACGCTTCAGATTCTGTCCGAACGCTATCCTCTCTACATCGTCAGCAACTGTCAGGCTGGCTATATCGAAGTTTTCCTGAAAGCGACGGGACTTGGACGTTATTTCCAGAATCATCTCTGCCCCGGAGATACCGGCGAAGCCAAAGCCGAGAATATCCGCACCATCGTACGCCGCCATGGCCTGAAATCCCCAGTCTATGTGGGCGATACCTCCGGTGACCAGAAAGCCTGTCAAAACGCCGGTGTTCCCTTCGTCTTTGCCTCCTACGGCTTCGGCACTGCGGAGCAGCCGGAATATACCATCAAAAAACCGCTGGATCTGACCAGCCTTTTCTGAATTTCCAGAGCAAAGAAGAGAGTGGATCAAAGAACTGTCTTTGAAACACCCTCTTCTTTTTTTATTTCATCTTTTCTGTATCTTTGGAAACTTTATTGCTGCGGAACTTCCGGCGCCTGTGTCGCCTCCGGTGCGGAAGTTGCTTCCGGCGCCTGTGTCGCTTCCGGTGTCGCCGGTACTTCTGTCGGTTCCGGTGTTGCCGTCGGTTCCGGTGTCGCTGGCGGTTGCGTTGGTTCCGGTGTCGCCGGTGTTTCTGTCGATTCCGGTGTCGTCGGCGCTTCCGTTGGTTCCGGTGTCACCGGTGTTTCTGTCGGCTCCGGCGTTGCGGTCGGAGTTTCCGTCGGTGCCGCAGTTGCCGTCGGTGTTGGTGTTGCGGTCGGTGTCGCAGTTGCCGTCGGCGTCGTCTCGGTCACAGCCGCGCTTTCCGGCAGGTTCTGTGCCGCACGTTCCGCGGAATCATCCCTTACCGAATATCTTTCGGAATAGTAAACAATGATCGGTGTTCCCACCTCAATGTTATTATAAATCGTTCTCGCTACACTGAACGGCAGGTTGATGCAGCCATGAGATCCGTTGTTGATATAACGGGTTCCGCCAAAGCTGCTTCTCCATGTAGCATCATGCAGGCCGATGCCTCCGTTGAACGGCATCCAGTAGGTAACATCCGATTCCCACTCATAGCTGCCGTCCGCCTGTTTGGGACCTCGCAGCGTTTTCGGGCTGGTCTTGGAAACCAGCTGGAAAATGCCGGCAGGGGTATAACGGCTCTTCACCATTTTTCCTGTCACACAGCTGCTGTCCACGATCAGCGAACCATCTTTGTAAAACCAGACATGCTGGCGGCTGACATCAATCTCCACATATGTATTGCCAAATCCATTGTTGTCCGATGCAAATTCTCTGCTGGCGTAAACCGGCTCTCTCGTTGTTGTCAGATGATCCGCAATATCCTGTGCCAGCTGTGCCGCCTCCTGTTCCTGATCGATCTTCCATCCATAGTTGGACTGGGTCACCTCGACGCCCTCATCGATCCCGGTGGCAGGGAAAGTCTGTGCCTCGCCGTATGTGTCCACTGCTTCTGCAAGGCTTGCCACATATTCATTTAATTTCTGATTCCAAACTTCGTCGTTTTTGGAATAGCCTCCGTTTTCATCCACAGACAGCCAGTCTTTCATTGTATTTCCATCCAGCACCTGTGTCTGACCATCCGGGAGCTGATAGGTAATGCTGGCGCTGACCAGATCGTTCAGCTGTGCCGCCTGCTCCTCCAGTTTTGAATCCGCTGCAGTGATCTCCGGCTCGCTGTAAACCCCTGCTTCGTCCATATCCAGCTCTGTGACACCCTTTGTGACGGCATCCGCGATTGCGGCTTTTGCCTGATCCACATCCAGCTGTGTTCCCTGATTCTCTTCTGTCACAACAAATCCGTCGCTCTGATACTGAATCTGAGCATTTGCCGGCGCCTGCATCTGATCCGCCTGAAACTGCTGGAACTGACTGACCTGTTCCTCCAGTTTCGCCTCGTCGTACTGCATAGTCACATTGATCTGATGCTCTTTATTCCTGGAATTTTCCGTCAGCCATGCAAACGCATTCTGCTTTTTCAGCAGATCCTGAACGCTGCCGTCCGGCTGATACCGATAATCGATCGTATTTCCCTGTATCTGCTGATCCCCGTTGCGGAAATGGATATCAAGCGTATAATTCTGTGTGCTTTCCTCGATCACTTTTTCCACCTGCTCCGCAGTCATACCGCTGCTGTCCATTCCGTTGATCACAGTTCCATCGAAAAAGTGACTGGTAAAATAAAAAGTACGGTAACCGTAAAATCCAGCCAGAAGAACCACTGCCACCGCTGCAACGATGCCAAAGATCATCAGTTTCTTTTTTCCGCCTTTTCTGCGGGGACCGTCATCCTCATCATCGTATTCCTCGTCGTCGTATTCCTCATCGTCGTAATCGCCTTCTTCGTCCCGTTCTTCTTCGTCCTCTTCCTCTTTGTCATAGGCATGCGCCGGAATTTTTCCCATCGTATCCCTCACCAGTTTCTGGACTGCTTCATCGACCTGATTCCCTACGCTGCTGTCTTCTTCCTCATCCGCGCCGGGAATATCGAATTCCAGCTCTTCCCACTCCTGCTTCTGATCATCGTCAAATTTCATTTTCATACTCCTCTTAAAGCCTTTGCGGACACTTCCTGTCCGCCATTATATATTCTATCCTTCTGCTGCACGATAAAGTATATCATAAATTTTAGAAATTAGTGATACAAAATCCATTTTCGTGGAAATTTCAGATTTTCGTCAGTTTTTCGTAATACTTTTGAGCCTGATTACCCGTTGAACAATATCCGCCAGAAAGATGCCCACAGCAATGGAACCGGCAATCTGCAGGGTCTGCATAATGTAATGGTTCACCAATGCCTGATCTCCCTGGACCGCATTGTAGGCAATCTCGTACATTCCTGCGCCCGGTACCATCGGAAGGATTCCCGGGATCAGGAACAATGTCACCGGCGCCCGGAAACATCTTGCCAGGATCTGCGAGATGACCGCAGCTGTCAGCGCCGCCAGAAAATTCGTGGTTGCCACAGCATCCGTAAAGTGCCCCGCCGCCAGATACACGCCCCAGGCAGCAGTACCAACCAGTGACGAATACACCCAGAGCTTTTTGGGAATATTCAGAAGGATACAGAATCCAAGGGTTCCAAAAAAAGCGCCGATCAACTGTAACAGAACTTTACCCATAATTATCGCCTCTCTCTTCTCATAATGCGCCACGGAACAGCGCCATGGAAATACCCACACCGATCCCGATCGCCGCCGCGGTCACAAATGCCTCCAGCATCCGCGCGGAACCGGAAATGTAATCTCCGTGCAGGGTATCGTAGATTGCGTTGGTGATCGCCACTCCCGGCACCAGCGGCATGATGGAACCGATGATAATGGAATGCAGATCAAAATTCCCAGGCCACATCCTGGTGCAAAGGATCGCAGTCACTCCGATCAGAAAGGCTCCGATGGCATTGACCAGAAACACATGCAGATGGATCTTTCTGCATCCCCAGACTCCAAGACCGCTGATCAGCCCGGCAGCCGCCGCAACCACAGCGTCGGGCACTGCCGCGCCGAACATCAGCGTAAATCCTGTCGTCAGGATCATATAGCCCAGAAGATGCGCTCTGGTATCCCCCGGCTCCCGATAAATTTTTTTAACTTCCCGGAACATCTCTTCCACGGTCAGTGCACCGCAGCAGAAATTTCTGGAAATCTGGTTGATCCGGTCCACCCGCTCCAGGTTCATCGACCGGTTCTCAATCCTTCGCACGACCGTCATGGAATCCATGGAAGGATCGTCCAGTGTCACCGTGAAACCGGTGGTCATTGCAAAAACTTCTGCAGTTTTCAGTTTTGACATTTTCAGCATCCGCAGCATGGTATCTTCCACCCTCCAGGTCTCAGCGCCGCTCTCGAGCATGATCTCGCCTGCCATGACAACGGAATCCAACAACAGCTTATAGTCCATTTCCACCTTCTACTCCTGCCAGAGCACATCCCTGCAGTTTCTCCTGCCGCCTGCAGGTGTGCCCCCAAAATCTAACAACATTTTTAAAGAAAAATATCAAAATTAATCCTTTGGTAAAACGCATCCCGGATTTCATTGAAGTTCTGCGGATTCCGACCCAGGATCCACATCAGTTTCGTAAGCACCGCCTCCAGATTCATTTCACGGGCTTCCAGAATCTGAAATTCATCCTTGATCCTCCGTCCTACCTCATAGATACCCAGATTGCTTCCCTCATAGGTGACCTGTGTCGTCATGACCACAGCTTTTCTGCTGTTCTCATAACGCTTCATCAGCCGGCTGAACTCATCCAGCAGACTGTCAGGAATTCCTCCGGTTCCGAAGCTTTCCACAATGATGCCGTCATATCTCTGAAAAATATCCTCCAGCACAGCCGGCTCAATCCCCGGCGTAAGCTTCAGCAGGAACACCCGCGGATTCCATTCATGGTAAAACCGTACCGGCTCCGTATAGTGTTCCGGCGGAATATAGCGCACCAGATGTTCCCCCCGCATAACAGCAAGCTGAGGATAATTGATGCTGGAAAACGCATCATAACTCATGCTCCTGGTCTTCTTGGCTCTCGTCCCGGCAATGATCTTCCCGCCGAATACCAGACTGACGCCGTTGGATTTGTCATCCATCGCATAAATAATACTGTCTCTCAGATTCATGCTGGCATCTGTGATCTCCATCTCCAGCGGGCGCTGGGATCCGGTCAGTACGATCGGCTTTGGAGAGTTCTGTATCAGATAGGAAAGCGCCGCCGCTGTATATGCCATGGTATCGGTTCCATGACAGATCACAAACCCGTCGTATCTGTCATAGTTTTCCTCGATTGCCGCTGCGATTGCAAGCCACTCTTTATAGGTCATATTGGTACTGTCCAGGCTGAACAGGTTCAACGCTTCCAGATCGCATTTCTGCCGGACAGACGGCAGATACTTCATCAGATCTTCCGCTTCCAGAAGGGGAACCAGCCCTTTCTCCGTATTATGCGAAGCAATTGTCCCGCCTGTGGTCAGTAAAAGTATTTTTTTCTTCATTTTCATCTCTGCTCTTCTTTCTATTACACTATACCGCTCATTACTATACCGGACATCCGCCCTGCTGTCAATTCCCTCATTTGTTCCTGCTTTCCGGTTTCCTGCTTTCCGAATACTTGTTGTTTTCTGCTTTCCGGTTCCCTGCTTTTCGAATGCTCATTGCTTCCTGCCCCGCGCTCTCAGTTTCCGGATCTTATCCTTCTCTTCCGGAGATACCTGACGGGATTCCAGAATCTTCTGCAGCGCCTTTCTCCAGGTATCCTCCTCCAGGTCACAATGTTCCAGCCATTCCATCACTTCTTCCGGAAAGTGAATATAATAGATGGAAACGGCCCAGGCTGCGGCCATCCGCACATAGTATTCCCCGGATCTCACATGCTCCAACAGGTCCAGCGCCTGTTTCCAGTATTTCTCACTGACATAATACTGCAGCATCATCACCAGGGCGAAGCGGATTGTATAAGTTTCCTCCGACTGCAGACACTCCAGCAAAAACGGCCACATCTTTTCCGGATATTTCTTTGTTCCCTTCAGGCTGCTGCAGAAACTGTCGCAGACCGACCAGTTATCGATATACGGAAGAAAGTTCCGGATCCGTTCAACAGTCTCTTCAAAGCTGCCTCCGGCAGACCCGATCACCATCCCCCGCAGCATCACTTCCTCAAACAAACATCCCGGCTCTTCCGCAAGGTACTCCTGACATCCTTCTTTCACGATCACCGCCGCCAGTTTCCGCAGTTTTGGCAGCCGTACTCCCAGAATCCTCTCTTTCGGAACCTCCGGCAGAAGGGACGCGGAAAAATCTCTGTAACTTTCTTCCGCCTCCTGTTTCATCCAATCAAGAATCTGCGCTCTCTTCATCGGTTTCTCCGCTCCAGATCCAGAAGTTTTTCTTTTTTGTCCAGTCCCCCGGCGTATCCGGTCAGGGAACCGTTTTTTCCGATCACCCTGTGGCATGGGACGACAATGCCCACAGGATTTCTGTGATTCGCCATACCGACTGCCCTGGACGCCTTGGGGCGGCCGATCTGGCAGGCAATCTCACTGTAACTTCTCGTCTCCCCGTAAGGGATCGTCAGAAGCGCATCCCATACCAGTTTCTGGAATTCAGTCCCCTTCATTTTCAGCGGAAGATCAAATTTTTTTCTCTTTCCCTGAAAATATTCTTCCAGCTGGCGCGCTGCCTCATCGGATACCGACGTCCTTTCCTGCTGCTCCTTCTCCTCTGGAGATTCTTCCGCAAAGCCAATGCCTGTCACATAAGATCCCTCACACCGGATCTCGATTCTGTTTCCGGCGATCTCATAAATATGACCTGTGGAATTTTTCTTTTCGTTTTGTTCTTTCTGTTTTTTTCCCTTTTTCATGTTCTCTGTTTCTCTCATTTCTTTTGCTTCCTGTATTTCTTCTGATTTTCTGTATTCCCTCTTTTGTTTCCAAAACTTTTTTCATGATGGAAAGAATCGTAACTATTATATCAGATCACCGGGAAAATTCCATGAAAATCTGCGTAAAGAATGTAACAGTTCCACTTGCCGAACGCCTAAAAAAGCATCTCGAAATTCTGTAAAATCCATTGAAAAAACTGTAAAATCTTCTATAATGAAAAGAAAGCACACAATATGCTTTACATATGTAACCAAGGGGGATTTTTCAAATGAAAAAATCATACGAAATCGACATGTGCAACGGTCCGCTGCTTGGAAAGCTGTTACTCTTTGCACTGCCGCTGATGCTGTCCGGAATCCTTCAGCTGCTGTTCAACGCAGCTGATATTATTGTGGTAGGACGTTTCACCGGAAGCCATGCTCTGGCTGCTGTCGGCTCAACATCTTCGCTGATCAATCTGCTGGTAAACCTGTTTATCGGATTTTCCATCGGAGCAAATGTTCTGACTGCCCAGTATTACGGTGCAAAAGATCAAAAAAACATTCATCAGACCATACATACCTCCATTCTGATCAGTCTGATTGGAGGAATCATTTTGATCGCCGTCGGCGTACTTCTTGCCCGGCCGCTGCTGGAACTCATGGCTACGCCGGAAGACGTGCTCGATCAGGCGACACTTTATATGAAAATTTATTTCTGTGGAATGCCCGCGACTATGGTCTATAATTTCGGAGC
>CABUPZ010000002.1 GCA_902493585.1 uncultured Fusicatenibacter sp.
GTATCGTAAATGTATCTGCAAAAGACCTGGGAACAGGAAAAGAGCAGCACATCACGATCACCGCAGGCTCCAATATGTCCGATGATGAGATCGACCGCGCAGTCAGAGAGGCAGCAGAGTTCGAGGCTCAGGACAAGAAACGGAAAGAAGCGATCGACGCAAGAAACGATGCAGATTCCATCGTATTCCAGGTAGAGAAAGCGCTGGAGGAAGCAGGAGATAAGCTGGACAGCAACGACAAGACAGCAGTGGAAGCAGACCTGAACGTACTGAAAGAGCAGATCTCCAAGTGCAATCCGGAAGATATGACCGATTCCCAGGTGACAGACCTGAAGGCTGCTCAGGAAAAACTGATGAACAGCTCTCAGAAACTGTTCGCAAAGCTGTATGAGCAGAACGCAGGCGCAGCACAGGGAGCAGCAGACCCGAATCCGGATATGAACGCAGGAGCAGGCAGCACTTCCGCAGGCGCTGATGACGACGTAGTGGACGCTGATTACAAAGAGGTATAAAACAGACCATTGAACGGCGGTGCCGGTACAGACGGTATCGCCGGGCGGTGGCTGCGGCTGAAACAGTGGCTCCGCCGTTTTTCTCAAACGGCGGGGCGCTGCTGTCAGCAGATCAAGCAGCAGAATAACGAAAGAATCAAAGCCCAGAGGGCTGCCAGAGGCATCGGATCAGCCGTGTCAGGCGGCGGCGCTGGGATTTTTGTATGGAAAGGTGAAAGATATGGCAGAAAAAAGAGATTACTACGAGGTCCTTGGCGTAGACCGCGGAGCCGATGATGCCACACTGAAAAAAGCATACAGACAGCTTGCAAAGAAATATCATCCTGATATGAATCCCGGCGACAAAGAGGCAGAAGCCAAATTTAAGGAAGCCACCGAAGCGTATGGTGTCCTCAGTGACCCGGAAAAACGGCGTCAGTACGATCAGTTTGGCCATGCAGCCTTCGAAGGCGGTGCAGGCGGAGGAGCCGACGGCTTTGGCGGATTTGATTTCAGCGGAGATATGGGTGATATTTTCGGCGACATTTTCGGCGATCTGTTCGGAGGCGGCAGAAGACGTGCCAACAATGGTCCTATGAAAGGCGCCAATCTGCGTGCAGTGATTCATATCAGTTTTGAGGAGGCAGTGTTCGGCTGTGAAAAAGAGCTGGAACTGAATCTGAAAGATACCTGTACCACCTGCAACGGAACAGGCGCAAAGCCGGGCACATCCCCGGAGACCTGTCCGAAATGTAAGGGAACCGGACAGGTTACTTATACCCAGCAGTCCATCTTCGGGTCCATCCGAAACGTACAGACCTGTCCGGACTGCGGCGGTACCGGAAAGATCATCCGCGATAAGTGTACCCACTGTCACGGAACCGGATACACCAGCAGCCGTAAGAAGATCCAGGTTTCCGTTCCGGCAGGCATTGATGACGGACAGAGCATCCGGATCCGTGAAAAAGGCGAGCCGGGCATCAACGGAGGACCGAGAGGAGACCTTCTGGTGGAGGTTCAGGTTGCCCGCCATCCGGAATTCCAGAGACAGGATATGAACATCTTCTCAACGGTTTACATGACGTTCGCTCAGGCAGCGCTTGGCGGAGATGTAAGGATCAAAACGGTAGACGGAGATGTATTATACACGGTGAAGCCGGGAACACAGACCAATACCAAGATCCGCCTGAAAGGCAAAGGCGTACCATCTCTTCGAAACAAAAATGTCCGCGGCGACCAGTATGTGACCCTGGTTGTCCAGACACCGACGAAGCTCAATGAGAAGGCGAAAGAAGCCCTCCGCAAGTTCGATGAAGCCTGCGGAAACAAGAGACCGGAATCCGCTCCGACACAGGAAGAGAGCGGTAAAAAAAAGAAAGGCTTCATGGATCGGGTGAAAGAAGCCTTTGAAGACGCGGATAAATAAAAGATAAAGAAGATTTAAAAAAGTACCAACCAGGAAACAGAAAGCGGAGCTGGACAGAGCAAGTGCATGCGGTGCACCCACTTGCTCTGTCCGGCTCCGCTTTCGTCCGCCTTAATCGTCCTTAATCGTGCAGCAGCTTCTGCAGCGTCTTGTTGTCTCCCATGACAAAGATGCTTTCATCCGCCATAAACCGATGGTTTGCCTCCGGCAGCGGATCCAGCCTGCCGTCACGCTTGGTGGCGAGGATGTTGAAACGATATTTCTGCCGGGAGCTGACCTGGACGATCGTACTGCCGACCCAGGAGTGCGGAACTTCCATTTCATAGATGGAATAATCGTCTGTCAGCTCGATATAGTCAAAGATATGCTCGGAGCTGTAGCGGACCGCAGCCCAGGACGCCATCTGTTTTTCCGGATAGATCACGTCGTCCGCCCCGTTTGTCAGCAGGAATTTGGCGTGCACATCATGGGAAGCGCGGGCAAGCACGAAAGGAGCGCCGTTTTCTTTCAGCAGTGCAGTGGTTTCCAGGGAGCTTTGGAAATTGTCTCCGATGGCAACCACGCATACGTCAAAATTGCGTACGCCGAGGGAAGCGATGAAAGCTTCATTGGTACTGTCTCCGATCTGCGCGTTGGTTACAAAGTCCATAACGTTGTTGACACGTTCTTCGTCGGAGTCGACAGCGAGTACCTCATGATGCAGCTCATGCAGTTTCTGAGCCATGTGAATTCCGAAACGTCCAAGTCCTATCAGTAAGATTGATTTCATTGTGATAAACTCCTTTCTTTTCAAATAATCATGTTTCTGAATGCTAATGTTATGTATTTGATGCTGCTTCTGCGGGAATGCAAAAGCCAGCGTTCTGTCAGTTGATATATTGGTTTCTATGGTCAGCTGACGGTGACTTTTTCCTGCGGCGGCATGGAAGCCGGCTGGGGTTTGTTGGCCAGGAGGGCATAGATCAGTGTCAGTCCTCCCACGCGCCCGAAATACATCAGGAAGATCAGGATCAGTTTTGACGCCGCTCCAAGTGTCGGTGTGGCGCCGAGGGTAAGTCCCACCGTTCCGATGGCAGATGCCGTTTCAAACATGGCATCCATCAGAGGGATTCCTTCCAGACCGCAGATGATGGTTCCGCCTGCAAAGAACAGGATCAGATACAGCAGAACGATGGTCATGGCATTGGTCAGCGCCTCCGGCATCAGCCGGCGTCCGTAACACTGCGTGCAGGAACGGTGCCGCAGGACAGCGGAAGCGTTCAAAAAAAGGACAGCCAGGGCTGTAACCTTGAAGCCGCCGGCTGTGGAACCGGGAGCGCCTCCGATGAGCATCAGTACAATGGTGAGCGCCTGGGAAGGCTCACTGAGCGCGGTCAGATCCACCGAGTTGAATCCGGCGGTACGAGGTGTCACCGCCTGGAAAAACGAGGCAAGGATCCTTTCCCCGAGTGTCATGGAATCCCAGACCGGCCTGCTGAATTCCAGGAAGAAGAACAACAGGGTCGGAATCAGGATCAGACCTGCGGTAGTTGTCAGAATTAGCTTGGTCTGCAGGGTGTACAGATGAAAATGCCATTTATGATCCTTGATGTCCTTCCAAGTCATAAAACCGATACCGCCAAGGATGATCAGGAGCGGGATGGTCAGAGAGACCACCGGGTCGCCGGTATAGTCTGTCAGGGATGAGAAGGGGCTTTTGATGCCCATCAGGTCAAATCCGGCGTTGCAGAAAGCGGAAATCGAATGGAAGATAGAGTACCATAAACCTTTCGCAAGACCAAATTCCGGACAGAAGCGGAAGGCAAGAACAGCCGCGCCGATTCCCTCCAGAAGGAACATGGTGCGGAGGATAAAACCGGTCATCCGCACGATGCCGCCCACTTGCGGCGCGGAGATGGATTCCTGCATGACCCAGCGCTGTTTCAGGCTGATCTTTTTGCCGGAAAAAATAGCTACCGCAACCGCAACGGTTACCACGCCCATACCGCCGATCTGGATCAGCAGCAAAATCACAAGTTGTCCGAATTGCGACCAGTAAGTGGCTGTATCATGTACGATCAGTCCCGTCACACAGGTTGCCGACGTGGTAGTGAACAGCGCATCCAGAAAAGAAGCGCCTCCGGGCGTGGATGTGGAGAACGGAAGCATCAGCAGAAGCGTTCCGGTCAGGATCAGCAGCGCAAATCCAAGAATGATAATCTGCGAAGGGGTAATTTGTTTTTTTCTCAGCTTAAACATAGCAGTAGTCACCTTTTCAGTTGATTTTCATGTTGTATCAGTATATCATGTATCCTGTAAGTTTTTGTTTAAGGTTTTTGCCGCTGCCTTAAGATGGACTAAAGATAAATGAAGGTCAATTATGCCTGAAAGAGGGAAACCTGCAGCGGGAAAAATGGAAAAACAATAAGAAAAGTGATATGACAAGCAATAAGGAGGGTGCATAATGGAAGAAGGGGAACTGCTGGGAAGCGGAAAGCTGAAGATCTTTTTCAGCTATGCTCCGGGAACCGGCAAGACCCGGGCGATGCTGGCGGCGGCGAGGGAAGAACAGAAACGGGGCGTGGATGTTGTCGTCGGATACCTGGAGGAGTGCTGTGACGCCGAGCCGCCGGAAGACGGGCTGGAATATCTTCCGCCCCGCCAGATCCGGTACCAGGGAAAGGCATATCAGGAGTTTGATCTGGATGCCGCGCTGGAACGAAAACCGGAGCTTTTGCTGGTGGACGAGATGGCGCATACGAACCGGGAAGGCAGCCGTCACCTGAAACGATACCAGGATATCGAGGAACTGCTACGGGCGGGAATCCATGTTTATACGACTGTGAATGTACAGAATCTGGAAAGTCTGAAAGATGTGGTGTTATCTGCCACGGAAAATATGGTGACGGAACGGATTCCGGATATCGTATTTGACCGTGCGGATCAGGTGGAGTTTGTAGATATGGACCCGGAGGATCTGCTGCGCCGGATCGAAAGAGGAGAAGTGCAGGCACCGCCGATCTTCACTCTGGAGAAACTGAATGCGCTCCGTGAGATTGCTTTTCGCCGTGCCGCGGACTGTATCGGAAACAAACCAGGGGAAAAGAAACAGCGGGTGAGGGAACATCTGCTGATCTGCCTTTCGGGGGCTCCTTCCAATGCGGCGGTCATACGGACAGCCGCCCGGATGGCGGAGGCATTTCACGGAGAGCTGACTGCACTGTATGTGGAAAATACCCAGGTAAGGGATGATGAGATACGGGAGAATCTGAGGCTGGCGCGGGAACTGGGTGCAAGGATCGCGACAGTTTATGGAGAAAACACTGCTCTGCAGATCGCCGAATATGCCCAGATTAGCGGAGTGACAAAGATTGTGCTGGGCAGGAGCGCGCGGCGGGGTTATTCCCGGCAGATGGTGGACCGGCTCAGTGAACTGGCGCCGGATATTGATATTTACATTATTCCAGACCAGCATCGGACCAAGGAAAAGCGAAAATTTCTCCGGCTGAGTCCGGAAAAGATCACATTCAAGGAGACGGCAGTTTCCCTGGGCATCATGGCAGTCTGTACGATAGTCAATTTCTTTTTTGACGGGCTTGGCGTGGAAGAGGCAAATATTGTGCTGATCTACATCCTTGGTGTGCTCGGCGTGGCTCTGCTCACAGGAGGAAAGCTGTACAGCCTCGCCGTGTCACTGCTGGTGGTGCTGCTGTTCAATTTCTTTTTTACCGAACCGTATTATACGCTGTTCAGCGCGCCCGGCTATCTGGTGACCTTTCTGATCATGCTGGTGGCGGCGATCGTGAGCAGTACGCTGACCAGACGGATCAAAAATCAGGCGATCCTCAGTGCAAGGAAAGCTTACCGCACCGGAACACTGCTGGAAACCAGCCGAAAGCTTCAGAGAGCCAGAAGCGAAAGTGAGATTTTTTCGGTGGCGGCCGCACAGCTTGGAAAACTGCTGGAGCGGACCATCGTCATTTATCCGGCAAACGAGAAGGAAGGGCTGGGACAGATGGAAATCTTCCCGGGAGAGGACGGAGAGCGCTGGACGAGAGAAGACTTTCTCGCGGAACGGGGAATTGCCGAGTGGGTTTTCCGGAACAATAAGCATGCGGGCGCAACGACGCATACCTTTTCCGAGGCGAGATGTCTGTATCTGGCGGTGCGCGGAAAAGACCAGCCGCTGGCGGTGGCGGGAATCTTCCTGAAAGATTCCGACAATCCGGCGGATTTTGAGAAAGAACTGATGGTTGCGATCCTGGACGAATGTGGTCTGGCGCTGGAGATTGAGCAGATCTGGCAGGCGAAGCAGGAACTGGAGGAGACGGCAAGACAGGAAACCCTGCGTGCCAATCTGCTGCGTGCCATTTCCCATGATCTGCGGACCCCGCTCACCGGAATTTCCGGAAATGCCGGAATCCTGCTTGAGAGCAGCCAGAAACTGGGAGAAGAAAAGAAACATGCGCTTTATCTCAGCATCTATGATGATGCCATGTGGCTGATGCAGCTGGTGGAAAATCTGCTGTCCATCACCCGGATTGAGAATGGAGCCATGAAACTGCAGCTCCGCCCGGCGCTTCTGGAAGAGGTCTTTTATGACGCAATGGAACATCTGGACCGTAAGGCGTCGGAACATGAGATTACGGCCAGTCTTCCGGAGGAAATCCTAGTGGCGGATATGGATGCGCGGCTGATTGCCCAGGTGGTCATCAATCTTATGAACAACGCGGTGAAATATACTCCTCCTGGCTCAAAAATCCAGGCATCGGCACAGAGGGAAGGTTCCGTGATCACAGTGAAAATCTCCGATGATGGACCGGGAATCCCAAAGGAAGAACAGAAAAGGATTTTTGACATGTTTTACACGAGAGAGAATAAAAACGCAGACAGCCGGCGGGGACTCGGACTTGGACTTTCGCTGTGCAAATCCATCGTCAATGCCCATGGCGGGACGATCACGGTAGAGGACTGCCAGCCCCACGGAACCTGTTTCTCGTTTACATTACACGCCTCGGAGGTGGCGGCATATGAATAAACCACAGATACTAATCGTAGAAGATGACACGGCGGTCAGCAATCTGATCGCGACGACACTGGAGCTTCAGAATTACCAGTACCGGAAAGCCCGAAACGGAGCCAGTGCGGTGATGGACGCCCTGACGTACCGCCCGGATGTCATGCTCCTGGACCTTGGACTTCCGGACATGGATGGTGTGGAGATCATCCGGAAAATACGTTCCTGGAGCAATATGCCGATCATCGTCGTGTCTGCACGGAGCGAGGATACCGACAAAGTGGAGGCTCTGGATGCAGGGGCAGACGACTATCTGACCAAACCATTCTCTGTGGAGGAATTGCTGGCACGTCTGCGGGTCGCCCTTCGCCGCGTCCGCTACGACAATCAGAAAGTCAGCGAAGAATCCAGCATTTATCTCAATGGAGATCTGAAGATCGATTACGCGGCAGGATGTGTATATATGGAAGGAAAAGAAATTCATCTGACGCCGATCGAGTATAAACTGCTGTGCCTGCTGGCAAAGCATACGGGAAAAGTGCTGACCCATAACTTTATCATCCATGAAGTATGGGGCGGTTATGAGGCATCGGACACATCGTCCCTCTGGGTGTTTATGGCGACGCTCCGCAAAAAGATAGAAGCCGATCCGGCGCATCCCAAATATATCCGAACACATATCGGCGTTGGATACCGGATGATGCGCCAGTCGGAAAACGTTTGAAAATTAAAGGTATGTTTTCAAGATACTTTTTACAGAAAGCTGTTTGAACGTTCCTGGGGACTAAAAAGCCCTTTCATCGATTTATTTACTGTATTCAGAAGCCAATACGGCAAATTCTTCCGCGTGAGACGGATACCATGCCTCGAAGGTGGAAGATTCTGCCTGGATTTTTCTGCCGAGGGCAGCCAGGAATTCCGGGATCTGTTCTTCCAGCATTACTTCCTTCGCCTCACCGAGCTGTGCATCCTGTTCTGTATCACAGCCGTTGACAAAGAGACGATAGGCGGGACGGATCTCGCCGTCCACCTTCTTTGCCTGTCCGACAAAGCCGATAGCGCCCACCTGATGACTTCCGCAGCTGGACGGACAGCCGGAAATATGGAGCTTCGGAAGCACACCGTCTGCGAAGGATTCTTCTTTCATCCGCTCCACACATTTGCTCAGAAGTCCCTGGGAGTTCTGGATACCGTGCTGGCAGATGGAAGCTCCGATACAGCTTACGCTGGTTTCAAAGAGATTATCGGCGCCGTCGTCTGTGACAGCCAGTACGGCGGGAACCTCGCTTGCGGTCAGGTTGATGATATAGAGAGTTCCGTCCGGTCCGAGACGTACCTGAGTGTCTGCCAGATCCTTGATGGTCTCATAGAGAGCGGCAGGTTTTTCCACCGGCAGACATCCTCCGACCGGATGATAGGAAACCGTATAAAGGCCCGGCTGTTTCTGTTCGATGATCCGTTTTCCGGAAATGGTTCCGTCCGCCTCTTTCAGAAACTCGTCTTCCCACGGGATCGGCCATGGCGTCTCTTCTTCGCGGGCTTCCTCCAGGAATTCCATAAAGTGTTTGCGGATACCATCCTCGCCCAGCGTTTTCTGCAGATAACGGGTGCGTGCCTTTGCGCGGGATTCGTAATTTCCGAAAGTCGTGAACAGGCGGATCATCGCGCTGACGTACAGGGTGATCTCCGCAGGATCTGCGCCGTCCATAATATGGACACCGAGCATCGGGTTCGGTCCAAGGCCGCCGGCACAGTAAACGGAGAACGTGCCGTTCTCCCTTGCAATGAAACCAAGATCACGGAACGTTGCATGCGTCTCGTTCGCCGGCGTATTGGAAAAACCGACTTTCAGTTTCCGTGGCATATGGAGTGACGGAATCTGGGAAAGCAGATAATCCCCCACCGTCTGCACGTAAGGAAAGACGTCAAAAGTCTCTCCCTTTTCCACGCCGGAAAGCGGGCTTGCCATAACATTCCGCGGGTTATCTCCGCCGCCGCCCCGGGTAATGATACCGGCATCCAGCGCATTCCGCATCATGGAAGCGGCCTGTCTTGCGGAAAGATTGTGCGCCTGGATCGTCTGGCAGGTAGTGATCTTGAGAAGATCCACGTTTTTATCAGCCACCTCATCCGCCAGGAACTTCAGAAGCTCTTTGGTGAGACAACCACCCGGAATCCGCAGACGGAGCATCAGACGGGAATCCTTCTGTGCATAACTTCCAAACCCTCCGGAAACCCCCTTAAATGCTGCGCGGTCAAGCTCGCCGGCCTCAAAGGCAAGAGCGCTCTCCTCAAAGGTATCAATTTCCCTGCGGAACTGTTCTTTCAATTCTTGTGAAATCATAAATATCTCCTTTTCTGGTAAATGCATCGGTCAATTGGTAAAAATGGCACCACAGACTGTTTCGAAACCGTATATGTTCCGTTCTCATATTTTTGTGGTATCATACTATTAAGTATATGGGAAAACAAAAGGAATTACAAGGACGAAAGACAGACCAGACAATTTCCCGGCAACAATTCAGCCAGGTGAACTGTTACATTTCCCGATCATATTTTCATGGAGGAAAAACTATGAGTGACTACATGTGCACCTACACCGGATTACAGATAAATCCAATGAACATCCAGGACGATGATATCCGAACCGAAGACATCGCCCACGCCCTGCTGAACTACGAAATGCCCCGCCTGATGAACTTCCCTTCCCCTCAGCCAGAGCCAGAACTTACCGCTCCGACTTCACCCTGAAATCTCCTCCGGCACCCGCACACGCAGACCCCCTGCCCCTGGACGTTTTCGTCCGTTTTAAGATAGCCCCTGTGGTTCCCGCCCCCTTTACAACCCAGGCCTTTTCGTGTATGATAAGCAAGGAAACTTCCGACCGAAAAGGAGAACCCCAGGGATGAGCACAGGAGTGGTATTCCAGCAGATGCTGGTTATTTTTTTATTGATCGCAGTCGGCGTCTTTCTATATAGGAAGAAGGCGGTGACAGAAGTCACTTCCCGCCAGTTGTCCGGGCTGATCACAAACATATGCAATCCCGCCCTGATGATCGCCAGTGTCTTCAGCGACGAGATGACAGCAACCCGTCAGGATATCCTGCTGACCGCGGGAATTGCCGCGGGCACCTATGTATTCGCCATTGCCGCGGGAATCCTGGTGCCGCGTCTGCTGCGGGTGGAACCACAGGAACGGAAATATTATCATATGATGATGGTATACGGAAACACCGGATTTATCGGAATTCCGCTGGTGTCAGCGCTGCTCGGCGAGGGCGCCGTGATCTATGTGACGGTTTTTAATTTTTTCTTCAATGTTCTGATCTATACCCACGGCATTACCGTCATGGCAGGCGGAACCGGAAACAGGCAGGCGTTCCGGTGGAAAAAGATGATCAACGCAGGAACGATAAGCGCCTTGGCTGCGCTGATCCTGTTCTGGTTTGAGATCCCGCTGCCGGTGTTTTTGAAGGATGCGGCTTCCTATATGGGAAGATGTACTACCTTCCTGTCCATGATTGTGCTGGGCGTATCGGTTGCCCAGATGTCCCCGGCAAAGATCTTTTCCAATGGAAAACTTTATGGCGCGGCGTTGATCCGTCTGCTGGTGATCCCTATCGCAGCCGGAATGATCCTGCGGCCTCTGGTGCACAATGAGACAATCCTGGATGTCAGCGTTCTGCTGCTGGCAATGCCGGTGGGAAATATGCCTCTGATGCTTGCGCAGGAGAACGGTGAAAAAGCAGATGTGCTTGCACAGGGCGCGATCCTGACAACCATCCTGTCACTGGTCACAGTGACGGTCAACACGTTGTTTTTGAGATAAAGAAAAGGAGCCAAAACCTATGAAATGGAACAAATTTACCCTGAAAACCCGTGCGGAAATGGAAGATATCGTCATTGCAACGCTGGCGGAGGTCGGCGTACAGGGCGTGGAGATTGAGGACAGGCAGCCGCTGACGGAATATGACAAGCAGCAGATGTTCGTGGATATCCTGCCGGATATGCCGGAGGATGACGGCGTAGCGTATCTGAATTTCTATCTGGAGCCGGAGGAAGACAAGGAACAGATTCTGGCGGATGTGAAAAAAGCGCTGGACGAACTGCGGGAATTTCTGGATCTGGGAGAATGTACGATCACAGAGTCCGAGACCGAGGACAAGGACTGGATCAACAACTGGAAGACGTATTTCAAGCAGTTCTATGTGGATGATATTCTGATCATTCCGTCCTGGGAAGAAGTGAAGGAAGAAGACAAAGATAAGATGATCATCCATATTGATCCGGGCACAGCCTTCGGAACCGGTATGCATGAGACCACACAGCTCTGCATCCGTCAGCTGAAAAAATATGTGACACCGGAAACAGAGCTGCTGGATGTGGGAACCGGAAGCGGAATTCTTTCCATCATCGCCCTGAAGCTTGGAGCAAAACATGCGGTGGGCACCGACCTGGATCCCTGTGCGGTTCCGGCTGTGGAGGAAAATAAGGAGGCCAACGGCATTCCTGCGGAGGCCTTCGATCTGATGATCGGAAACATCATCGACGACAAAATCGTTCAGGATACCGTCGGATATGAAAAATATGATATTGTCACCGCAAATATTCTGGCGGATGTCCTGGTGCCGCTGACCCCGGTGATCGTACATCAGATGAAGCCGGGCGGACTCTATATCACTTCCGGAATCCTGGATGTGAAGGAAGAGGTCGTAAAGGAAGCGGTGACCGCGGCAGGTCTTGAGATCGTGGAAGTGACCCATCAGGGAGAATGGGTCTCCGTGACTGCCCGGAAGCTCCCATCGCCAAAGGCGATTTTAAATGGATTTTGTATGTAACGGTTCAGTAAGGCTGAACTGTTACAACGGATAAGAGAGGCAGAGGAAGAAATGTATCGTTTTTTTGTGGAGGAGCATCAGATCGAGCCCACCCGCATCCATATTACGGGAAATGATGTCAATCATATCAAGAATGTCCTGCGCATGAAGTCGGGCGAGGAGATCCTTGTCAGCGCACAGGGGAATCTGGAATATAAATGTTATATCGAGACGCTGAGCGAAGAAGAAGTGACGGCAGTCATCCTCTATGCGATGGAAAACAACCTGGAGCTTCCGGCTTCTATTTCGCTGTTTCAGGGACTTCCCAAAGGGGACAAGATGGAATTTATCATCCAGAAAGCGGTGGAGCTTGGGGTCCGTGAGGTGATTCCTGTGGCGTCCCGCCGCTGTGTGGTAAAGCTGGATGAAAAAAAGGCAAAAAATAAAGTGGCCAGATGGCAGGGAATTTCTGAGAGTGCGGCAAAACAGTCCAAGCGGATGATCGTGCCCCAGGTGCGTCCGGTCATGAAATATGAAGAAGCGCTGGAGTATGCCCGCTCCCTGGATATGATCCTGATCCCATATGAACTGGCGAAGGGAATGAAGCATACCAGGGAACTGTTTGCGTCCATCCGTCCCGGCCAGTCGGTGGGGATTTTCATCGGACCGGAGGGCGGATTTGAGGAAGAGGAAGTAAAAAAGGCAGTGGAAGCAGGCGCGGAACCGATCACTCTGGGACGGAGAATCCTGAGAACAGAGACGGCGGGAATGACGGTGCTTTCCATTCTGATGTATCTGATGGAGGAAGAATAACATGGAAATTTATCTGGACAATTCGGCAACGACACGGGCGTACCCGGAAGTGGCGGAACTGGTGACAAAGCTGATGCTGGAAGACTATGGGAATCCGTCCGCCCTCCATCAGAAGGGAATGGACGCGGAACAGTATCTGCGCCGTGCCAGGGAGACGATGGCAAAGATTCTGAAGGTTCAGGAAAAAGAAATCTATTTTACCTCCGGAGGAACCGAGTCCGACAACTGGGCGTTGGTGGGAACAGCGCTGGCGATGCAGAGAATGGGAAAACACATCATCACCACACAGATCGAGCATCCGGCAGTACAGGCGCCGGTCAGCTTTCTGGAAGAGATGGGATTTACCGTTACCCGCCTCAATGTCAGCCGCGAAGGCCTGATCGATCTGCAGGAACTGGAGGAAGCGATCACGCCGGAGACGATCCTGGTTTCCGTAATGTTCGTCAACAATGAAATCGGCTCCGTGGAGCCTGTGGCGGAAATCGGGGAACGGATCAAGAGAAAGAATCCCAACACCGTCTTTCACGTGGATGCGATCCAGGCGTTCGGCAAACTCCCGATTTATCCGAAAAAGATGAATATCGACCTGCTGTCCGTCAGCGGCCATAAATTCCACGGGCCAAAGGGAACCGGCATGCTCTATATCCGGGAGAAGACCAGGATTCGTCCGGTGATTCTGGGAGGTGGTCAGCAGAACGGAATGCGTTCCGGCACCGAGAACGTGCCGGGAGCAGCGGGAATGGCGCTGGCGGCGGAGATGGTGTACGGAAAACTGGAGGAGTCCCGGGCGCATATGTACTGGCTGCGGGAGCATCTGATCCATGGACTTCAGGAGATGGAGAACGTGACGGTCCATGGGGCGGACGGCGAGCAGGCGGCACCGCATATCGTCAATGCTTCGTTCCTTGGCGTTCGGAGCGAGGTTCTTCTTCATACGCTGGAAAACGAAGGCATCTATGTGTCCGCAGGTTCCGCGTGCTCTTCCCATAAGAGAGCGGGCAGCCCGACCCTGACGGCGATCGGCGCATCGAAGGCGGAAATGGAATCTTCGGTTCGTTTCAGTTTCAGTGAAAATACTACGCAGGAGGAGATCGACACGGTTCTGGACGTTCTGAACCGCGTGATTCCGATGCTGAGAAGATTTACAAGAAAGTAAAAAAGGAGGAAGAAAATGTTCAAGGCATTTTTGATCAAATATGCGGAGATCGGCATTAAGGGCAAGAACCGCCATATTTTTGAGGAAGCCCTCTGCCGCCAGATGCGCCGCGCGCTGGAGCAGGTAGACGGTGAGTTTTCCGTGACCAGAGAGATGGGACGGATCTATGTCCGCACGGAAGGCGCGTTTGACTACGATGGCGCCGTGGAGGCTCTGAAGTGTGTCTTCGGGATTGCGGGCATCTGCCCGGTGGTGATCCTGGAGGATACCGGCCTGGAAGATCTGGCAGCGTCAGTGGTGGATTATATGAAGCAGGTGTACGGAGCGCAGGAGAAAACCTTCAAGGTATGTGCGCGCCGTGCGAAAAAGACGTATCCGCTCAGTTCGATGGAACTGAACTGTGAGCTGGGAGAGCGGATCCTGGACGCGTGTCCCAATATGAAAGTGGATGTGCATCATCCGGATGTGTATCTGAATGTGGAGATCCGCCAGAACATCTATCTGTATTCTGAGACCATCCCGGGACCGGGCGGTATGCCGGTGGGAACCAACGGACAGGCGATGCTGCTCCTTTCCGGTGGAATCGACAGCCCGGTGGCAGGATATATGATCGCCAAGC
The DNA here is from genome assembly GCA_902493585.1 of uncultured Fusicatenibacter sp. Classification (GTDB taxonomy): domain Bacteria; phylum Bacillota; class Clostridia; order Lachnospirales; family Lachnospiraceae; genus Fusicatenibacter. The sequence goes on from CABUPZ010000002.1 coordinate 14,319, forward strand.
GCGGAGTGAAGATTGACGCGGTGTATTTCCATGCGCCGCCGTATACCAGCGAGAGAGCGAAACAGAAAGTTGTGGACCTGGCAAAACTGGTTGCCCGCTACAGCGGACCGATCCGCCTCCATGTGGTGAACTTTACAGATATCCAGTTATATATTTACGAGAAATGTCCGCACGAGGAACTGACGATCATTATGCGCCGCTATATGATGAAGCTTGCGGAAATGTTTGCGAAGGAAGACGGATGCCTGGGACTGATCACCGGAGAAAGCATCGGACAGGTGGCGAGCCAGACCATGCACAGCCTTGCGGTGACCAATGAAGTCTGCACGATGCCGGTGTTCCGGCCGCTGATCGGATTTGACAAGCAGGAGATCGTTGATATTTCCGAGAAGATCGGAACCTATGAGACGTCGGTGCTTCCTTATGAGGACTGCTGTACGATCTTTGTGGCGAAACATCCGGTGACGAAGCCGAATCTGAATATCATCCGCCGCTCTGAGACGAATCTGGCGGAGAAAATCGATGAGATGATGGAGAACGCCTTCCGGACGGCGGAAGTGATTGAGATTGACTGAAAAAATTTAAGCGGAAAGCGCAGAAACGAAAGGAACCTGCCGGTTTGACCGGCAGGTTCCTCAAAAAACGCTTACGTTATTTTTCTGTCGTGTGAGCACACGGGATTAAACCAGATATGGATTCAGTACGTTTAATACGTTTTCCAGATCAGCTCCGTCTGTGTGGATGTTCAGATCGATCGGCTTGGACAGATCCAGGCTGAAGATTCCCATGATGGATTTTGCGTCGATCACATATCTTCCGGATACCAGGTCGAAGTCAAAATCGAACTTGGAAATGTCATTAACAAAGGATTTAACTTTGTCAATAGAGTTGAGTGAAATCTGTACTGTTTTCATTGTGAAATCCTCCCTATAGCTTTATTAATGATATTTAATACCTTCATTTGACAGTTTAATCTTACCGTTTACAGATAGAAAAGTCAATACGAAAACCTACAAAGATATGATGGATTATTTGGCAAATTAGATAATGATGCCAAAAATTTTAAGGAGGAGCCATGAAGAGAAAAGCAGCGCTTCATAATCTTGGGTGTAAAGTGAATGCCTATGAACTGGAGGCGATCCAGCAGATGCTGGAACAGCAGGGGTATGAGATCGTCCCGTTTGCGCCGGGAGCGGATATTTATATTATCAACACCTGTACGGTGACCAATATTGCTGACCGGAAATCCCGCCAGATGCTCCACAAGGCGAAAAAGATGAATCCGGATGCCGTTGTGGTGGCGTGCGGCTGTTACGTCCAGGCGGCAGGAGAAAAGCTGGAGCAGGATTCGGCCATCGACCTGGTTGTGGGCAATAATAAGAAGAAAGAGATTCCGGCGATCCTGGAAGAATATTTCCGGGAGAAAGAAGAGGGACGTTCCGGTTCCGGCGCATGGGTGACGGATATGACCCATAACAGGGAGTATGAGACACTGTCCATCAGCCGGACGGCGGAACATACACGGGCGTTCATCAAAGTGCAGGACGGGTGCAATCAGTTTTGTACCTACTGCATCATTCCCTATGCCCGCGGACGGGTGCGGAGCCGCCGGCCGGAGGATGTGCTGGAGGAGGTACAGCGGCTTGCGCAATCCGGATGTCAGGAAGTGGTGCTTACAGGCATCCATCTGAGTTCCTATGGCGTAGATCTGGAGGAGGGGCAGAATCTGCTGGCTTTGATCCGGACGATCCATGCCGTGGACGGAATCCGGCGGATCCGTCTTGGTTCTCTGGAACCTGGAATTATCACGGAAGAATTTGCCGAAGCGATCGCCGCTCTTCCAAAGGTCTGCCCCCATTTCCATCTGTCTCTGCAGAGCGGATGCGATACCGTGTTGGAGCGGATGAACCGCCGTTACCGTTCGGAAGAATATATGGAAAAATGCAGACTGCTGCGCAGAGTCTATGACCGCCCGGCACTGACCACCGATGTGATCGTCGGATTCCCGGGAGAAACGGAGGAGGAGTTTGAGGCGTCCAGAGCTTTTGTGGAAGAAGTGAAGTTTTTCGAGACACACATTTTCAAATATTCCAGAAGAGAAGGCACCCGTGCGGCAGCGATGACGGATCAGATCCCGGAGCAGGAAAAAACCAGGCGCAGCCATATCCTGCTGGAACTGGACGCCAGGCGCAGACAGGAGTATATGGAAAGCTTTCTCGGCGAAGAAAAGGAAGTGCTGCTGGAAGAAAAAGTGGAGCTGGACGGCAAAAGCTGGTGGGTGGGACATACCCGCGAATATTTAAAGGCAATCGTGCCCGACGATGGAAAAAATAGGATGAATCAGAGGATTTCTGTAAAATTTTCACAAATATATCACGGAGAATATTTGCTATAATTACAAAAATACGCCATTGACAAACAAATGTATTTCTGCTACAATACAGAACATGTAATAAAACGTTACTATTCTAAAGTAACAGTACATCATCTGCTGAAGATACAACATGTTCGCTGGCAGGAGTTTACACCATTCATGCAGACGAAGGATTCGTCCGGAGCGTATTTGCAAGCGAAAGGAATGAAGATTCCGGAAATACGCCAGGGATTAGAAAAGAATCGTGGACTTTTGTCAGTTGTCAGATGCACGTGCAATGAAGCATAGACAAATCTGTTTGTTTATGCTTTTTTTGTAAAACAATGTCGCCGATTGATCGTGGATCATGATGAACCGGTAAAGAAAGAGAGGAGAAAGCTATGAAAAAGAGAACAGCAAAGCTCACAGCGCTGGCGCTGGCGGCCATGATGGCACTGGCTGGCTGCGGCAGCTCCGGAAGCGGCGGAAGCAGCTCCGGAAGCGGTGAAGGCGCAAGTTCCGAGGAACTGAAGGATCTGTACACCTGGGAAACACAGGCCCGTGAGGTGGAGTCCCTGAACGTCCTGAATACTCAGATGGCGACAGACTCCAATGTTATCACAAACCTGATCGAGGGACTTCTGTCCAACGATGCCGAAGGCAAACTGATTCCGGCGCTTGCAGAAGAATGGGGAACCGAGGACAACGGTCTTACCTGGACCTTCAAGCTTCGTGAAGGTGTGAAATGGGTAGACAAGAATGGCGAAGAGAAGGCAGACTGTACCGCACAGGATTTCCTGACCGGACTTGAGTTCGTTATGAACTACCACAAGAACGCAGGAGCCAACATCTCCATGCCGGGTGAGATGATCGTGGGAGCACAGGAATACTACGATTACACCAAGACCCTGAGCGAGGAAGAGGGAAGAAAGCTGACCGCAGATGAGGGAAGCAAATTCCTTGAGATGGTAGGCATCGAGGCTCCGGATGACTATACAATTGTTTACCACTGCACCAGCGAAATCCCGTATTTCGATACCGTAGCGACCTACAACTGTCTGTATCCGGCATCTCAGGCGCTGATCGACGAGATCGGCATCGATGCGTTCCTGGCATGCGACGACTCCAATATGTGGTTTAACGGACCGTACCTGCTGACCAGCTACATCCAGGGAAATGAAAAAGTTCTGACTAAGAACGAGTCCTACTGGGATACTGAGAGCAAACGTTTCGATACTGTAACCATCAAGATGATCGAGTCTCTGGACACCGGCTTCCAGCTGTACCAGGCGGGCGAGCTGGACAGAGTTGACCTGTCTGAGAGCAACCTGACCACAATTCACAACGATGAGAGCAACGAGTACTACGATCAGCTGGTAGAGAAGAGACCGGATAAGTTCTCCTATCAGTTCCACTGGAACTACAGCAAGATGAAAGAAGACGGAACTCCGGACGACAACTGGAACAAGGCGATCGCAAACACCGCATTCCGTCAGGCAATCTATTACGGACTGGATCTGACCAGCTATCTGGCAAGAACCAACGCGGTAAATCCGCTGTCCTGCGAGAACAACTTCTACACCATGAAGGGCCTGGTTTACATGGAAGACGGAAGAGATTACGTTGACGTTGTAAACGAGAAGCTGGGACTTGGAGAGTCCGACGGCAAGACACCGGTAAGACTTGACGCAGACAAGGCTGCACAGCTGAAAGCTCAGGCAATGGAAGAACTGTCCGCTCAGGGCGTAACCTTCCCGATTGAGGCAGACTTCTATACTGCTGCAAACAACCAGACAACCATCGACAGCTCAAAAGTTCTTGCACAGGCGTTCTCCGACAGCCTGGGTGACGACTTCATTAAAGTGAACGTTAAAACATATGTCACCAACCAGACCTCCGAGGTTATCGATCCTCAGCTGCAGTCCTTCGTTGTAAACGGATGGGGCGCTGACTACGGTGATCCGCAGAACTTCCTGGGACAGGAAACCTACGGAGAAGACAGTGCATATTACTCCATGAACTACTCCAACATCAACGATGCGACAGATGAGAATCTGATCAACACCTACAAACAGTTCACTGATCTGGTAAACACTGCGAAAGCAATCACAGACGACATGGATGCCAGATATGAAGCGTATGCGGAAGCTGAAAAATTCATGATCGAAAACGTGCTGGTAATGCCGTGTAACTACAACATTTCATGGCAGCTGACACACGTAAATGACTATACTACAAAGAATGCACCGTACGGTATTCAGAATTATAAGTACGTTGGTTGGGAAACTTCTGTAGACGCCTATACTACAGAGCAGTACCAGAGTTTTGCATCCGGTTCCGGCAACGGAGCGTCTGACGCCAATTAATGGTTAAGTACACGATTAAAAGACTGTTACAGTCCGTTGTAACAGTCTTAATCGTTGTTACTATCGTATTCCTGCTGATGCGCATGCTGCCAATTGAGAATTTCTTTACAGAAGATCAGTTGATAAAATATACGGAAGAGCAGAAACATGATGCGCTGGAAAAAGCAGGAATGCTCGATAGTATACCGGAACAGTTGGTCCGCTATTATGGGCAGTTGCTTCATGGCGATCTGGGAGAGTCACGAAGAATTCAGAGCGGTCAGCCTGTCACAACGGTAATCGGACAGCGTTTTGCTGTTTCCATGAGGGTGGGTGTTATTTCACTTTGTATTTCTCTGGTGCTTGGAATTGCACTGGGAATTCTGCAGACAAGGCATAAAGATAAGCTGATGGATCACATCGGTACTGCGTATACGATATTCGTCAATGCCGTGCCGCCGCTTGTCTCATATTCGCTCATTCTTGTCTTCGGAGCTCTGGTTTTGGATATCCCGGCGACATACTCGACGAGAAATCCCGGAATGTCCAGTATCCTGCCGGTAGTATGTCTGTCCCTGGCGTCCATTGCCGGATATGCATTGTGGACCAGACGTTACATGGTAGATGAAATCAACAAAGATTATATCAAGCTTGCAAGAGTGAAGGGTATGTCTACCAAGAGTATTATGGTAAAACATGTCCTGAGAAACGCGTTTGTTCCGCTGGCACAGTATCTGCCGGCTTCCTTCCTTCTGACCATCGGCGGTTCTCTGCTGGTAGAGAGATTTTTCTCTGTTCCGGGCATGGGTCCTCTGCTGACAGATGCGATCGGAAAACTGGATACAAATGTTGTTCAGGCTCTGGTAATTCTCTACGCAGCGCTGGGTATTATCGGAGTTTTCCTCGGTGACATCCTGATGATGCTGATTGATCCGAGAATCACACTGACAGATAAAGGAGGTACAAGATAATGGCAGATGAAAAGCAGTTGAATGAAGACGAGCTGTTTACCTTTGTCGAGTACAGTCCGGAGGCTGCCGAGCGTACCGGTTATTCTGACTATTCCTATTGGAAATCAGTATTTAAAAACTTTCTGAAAAAGAAAGCGGCGGTTGTTCTCAGTATTATCTTTTTCGGACTTGTCATCTTCTCCTTTATCGCTCTGGCGATTGCGAAATATGATGTAAGTTCCCTGAGATCAGATACCTCCCTGGCGTTTATCCGTCCCAACAGTGAGTACTGGTTTGGAACCGATAACCTGGGACAGGATTACTGGTGTCAGGTATGGTATGCGGCACAGATTTCCATCAAGCTTGCGCTGATCGTTGCCCTGGGTGAGTGTGTGGTCGGAATCACCATCGGATGTATCTGGGGATATGTGCGGAAACTGGACCGTCTGTTTACAGAAATTTACAATATTATCAACAACATCCCGACGATTCTGTATATGATGCTGATCGCCCTGATTGTCGGACAGAGTTTTACGATTATGGCGGTGTCCATGATCTGCTTCGGATGGCTGACAATGGCGAGAAATGTGCGTAACCTGGTGCTTATGTATCGTGACAGAGAGTATAACCTGGCTTCCAGATGTCTGGGAACTCCGATCTGGAGAGTACTTGTGAAGAATATCCTGCCGTATCTGATCAGCGTGATCATTCTTCGTCTGGCGCTTTCCATTCCGTCCACGATCGCGCTGGAATCTACGCTGTCCTATCTGGGACTCGGACTGGATGTGAATACACCGTCCCTGGGTATTCTGCTGAGAAACGCGAGAACTTCATTTTTGAATTATCCGTATCTGCTGATCTTCCCGGCGGTTATCGTATCTCTGATCACGGTAACGTTCTACCTGATCGGTAATGCGTTTTCCGATGCGGCGGACCCGAGAAATCATGTATAAGGAACGGAGGAACATGTGATGGAACAGAAAGAAGTTATCCTGTCTGCGAGGGATGTGGAAATCCAGTTCAGCCTTCGCGGAAAAAAACTGAATGCAATCCGGAAATGTTCTCTGGACCTGTACAAAGGCGAAACGCTTGCGATCGTAGGTGAATCCGGCTCCGGAAAGTCTGTATTTACCAAGTCCTTTGTGGGCATGCTGGACGCCAACGGTTCGATTACCGGCGGTCAGATTATGTTCGAGGGCACTGATATTGCCAAATATAAGACCGAGAAAGACTGGATGAAGATCCGTGGAAAAAAAATCGCGATGGTTATGCAGGACCCGATGACTTCCCTGAACCCGCTGAAAAAAATCGGCAAACAGATTCAGGAGAGTATCGAACTTCACCAGGGGATCAAAGGGGAAGCGGCAAAAAAATTGGCGCTGGAAATGCTGGAAAAGGTTGGAATCCCCAATCCGGAAAAGCGTTATAACCAGTATCCCCATGAGTTTTCCGGCGGTATGCGTCAGCGTGTTGTTATCGCCATTGCGGTGGCATGTCGTCCGCAGATCCTGATCTGCGATGAGCCGACCACAGCCCTGGACGTTACAATTCAGGCACAGATTCTGGATCTGATCCGTCATCTGCAGGAAGAACTGAAGATGACCGTTATTTATATCACTCATGACCTGGGCGTTGTGGCAAATGTAGCTGACCGTGTGGCAGTTATGTATGCAGGACAGATTGTTGAGTATGGAATGGTAGAAGAGATTTTTTACGATTCGTGGCATCCGTATACCTGGGCGCTGCTGTCGGCGTTGCCGCAGCTGGGTGTAAAGGGTGAGGATCTTCCGACCATCGAAGGAACTCCGCCAAACCTGTTCAATGAGATCAAAGGCGATGCGTTTGCGCCGCGTAATAAACAGGCTCTTGCCATCGACTTTGTGAAGGAGCCTCCGTTCTTTAAGGTTTCCGAGACCCATCAGGCAAAGACCTGGTATCTGGATCCGAGAGCGCCGAAGATCGAGCAGCCGCCTGCAGTGCGTATGCTGCGTCAGCAAATGAGAGAGAGAGGATAAGGCACATGGCTGAGAGAGAAAAATTAATAGAAATCAAAGATCTGCAGATCACCTTCGGCCATGGAAAAAAGAAATTCGTGGCAGTTGACCATGTAAATTTTGATATCTACAAAGGAGAGACTTTCTCGCTGGTAGGAGAGTCCGGTTCCGGAAAGACGACCATCGGCCGTGCGATCACAAGGATCAATCCAACTTCCGGCGGTGAAATTTTATTCAAAGGCCGGAAGATCAATGGCAAAATCTCCAAAGAACTGGATCTGGAAGTGATCAAAAAATGTCAGATGATCTTCCAGGATCCGATGGCATCTCTGAACGAACGTGCCAAAGTAGATTATATTATTTCCGAGGGACTGCTCAACCATCATCTGTACAAGGATGATGCGGACAGAGAAGCGAAAGTGCAGAAAGCGCTCCGTGAGGTAGGACTTCTTCCGGAGTTTGCATCCAGATTCCCGCACGAGTTCTCCGGCGGACAGAGACAGCGTATCGGTATTGCCCGCGCGCTGGTCATGGAACCGGAATTCATCGTTGCCGATGAGCCGATCTCCGCGCTGGACGTTTCCATCCGTGCGCAGGTTCTGAACCTTCTGAACCGCCTGAAAAAGGACCGTGGACTGACCTATCTTTTCATTGCCCACGACCTGTCTGTCGTACGTTTTATCTCCGACAGGATTGCGGTTATCAGCAAGGGAAGGATTGTTGAGCTGGCAGAAGCGGAAGAATTATTCCTCAATCCGCTGCATCCATATACAAAGGCTCTGCTTTCAGCAGTTCCGATGCCGGACCCGAGACTGGAGAAGAAGAAAAAACTTCTGGTTTACGATCCGTCCATTCATGACTACAGCGTAGACAAACCGGTATGGGAAGAAGTTAAGGAAGGACACTTCGTATACGGCAACCAGAAAGAGTTAGAGGAATACAGAAAAGAAATCAAATAGGTCGTTGAGGATGAAAGAAATCTTTGGTATTTACAAAAAATATATGTTTCGTCCGATATTGTATAAAGCAGTGACAAAGCTGGTGATCGGCATTGTTCTCGTTCTTCTGTGGGATCGCTATCTGAACAGTTTCAATCTGCCGATGGCAGAGTACGGATGTTTCTGTGTCGGAGGAATTATTTTTCTGATGGCATGGTTTGAATATCTGCGGCTGGACGGGATGGTGGTACATCATCTGAACGAAAAAAAGCAGGAGAAAAAGAAAAAACGGCACAGCTCCAGTGATATGGTGGACTTTGTGGAGGAACAGGTGGTCTCCTACAGTGAGCTGGAACCGGAAGAACGTGCGTTGTGCCGGCTGTTGTCTGACCTTCTCTGCGGAGGAATACTCCTGATTCCTGGATTTTTAGGACTTCTCTTTTGAGGGGGAGAAAGACAGAGAAAATGGAGCCGGGGAGAAACTTCCGGAGAGATGTCCGGGGATAGAGCTTTTGGGAAAATAAAAAATGGTATCTATCGAGGCAAGTAAATCTTACTTGGTCCGATAGATGCCATTTTTTTTGAAAAAGCGGACGAAAGCCGCCAAGGGCAGGTGGGTGTGGATTAAGGCGGTTTTGGGATGGGGTGATATTCAGTTTCTTTGTATCGGTTAGTGTGGAAATATGAGTGTGATATACTTCTTATGTGGGAAACCACAGAGCCAGGCGGCTTACCCTCCATTTTAGGGGGCTGACCCTCCAGACGACAGAAAGGAGGGCGTTGCCAATGTATGTTACATATGCTGATTTGATTCAGCTTTTAATCTTCATTGTCGCCCTTGTTGGTCTTAGATACGAGATCCTCAAGGGAAAGAAATAGCCGCCACTACTGCGAATAGTGACGGCTGATGCTGTAATGCATTAAGTTCGTTCATTGTCGAGGGTAGGCCGCTTCTGTGGTTTTCCCTTTCTGTTTTTACTATAACACATTCGTTATTATAATACAAGTTGATTTTAAGGTTCAGACAAATCGATGGATGTAAATTGAAAAACGCAGAGGATGAGCGTATAATGAAGACAATGAAAATGCCAAAGGAGGAGCGGGTATGAGATACAGAGAGTTAGGCAGGACTGGGCTGAAGGTCAGTGAGATCGGGCTTGGTGCGGAGTGGCTGGAAAGGCATAATACGGAAGAGGTGAAGGAGATTATTGATGTCTGTCAGAAGGAGGGCATCAATATTCTGGACTGTTGGATGTCGGAGCCGAATGTGCGGTCGAATATTGGTCTTGCGCTGAAGGGGCGGCGTGAGCAGTGGGTGATTCAGGGGCATATTGGTTCTGTCTGGCTGAACGGGCAGTATGTCCGGACCCGTGAACTGGATAAGGTGAAGCCGGCGTTTGAGGATCTGCTGGCCAGGCTCCAGACGGATTATGTAGACTTGGGAATGATCCATTTTGTGGACACGCCGGAGGAGTTTGAGCGGGTGACCCGTGGGGAGTTTATGGAGTATGTCCGCCAGCTCAAGGGGGAAGGGAAGATCCGTCATATCGGGATGAGTTCCCACAATCCTGCAGTGGCAAAGATGGCTGCCCTTCAGGGAGAGATTGAAATGATCCTGTTCAGTGTAAACCCTGCGTTTGATATGCTCCCGCCTACGGAGGATCTTGACCAGTATTTTTCCGGAAATTATGAGAACAGCCATAATGGCATTGCGCCGGAGAGAGAAGAGCTTTACAGGCTGTGTGAACAGAATGGCGTGGGAATCACGGTTATGAAAGGCTTTGCGGGAGGAAGGCTGTTTGATGCCCGGACTTCGCCGTTTGGCGTTGCTCTGACACCGGTGCAGTGTCTGCACTATGCGTTGACGAGACCAGGCGTCGCCAGTGTGATGGCTGGGTTTGATACACCGGAACATGTCTACGCTTCCACAGCCTATGAGACGGCTTCGGAAGAGGAGAAAGATTACGCGAGCGTTCTTGCGGCAGCTCCGAAGCATGCATTTTCCACCGGACAGTGTACTTACTGCGGACACTGCGCGCCGTGTCCGGCAAGAATCGACATTGCAATGGTCAACAAACTGTATGATCTGGCTGTGATGCACGAGGAAATTCCCGGAACTGTCCGGGCACACTATGAGCAGCTGAATGCCAATGCGTCCGACTGCATCGGATGCAAAGGCTGCGAGAACAGATGTCCGTTTCATGTACCGATCGCAGAACGCATGGAGAAAGCAAAAGAATTGTTCGGCACGAAATAAAGCACGTAATCTGTACGCTATAGATAAAAAAGAAGGGAGCAGAAAAGCCTATGACAGATATCCTGGAAAAACTGGATGAATTGCAGAAACGTGCGCTGCATGACACGGATGTGAGAGCAAAACTGCTTGCCACAAGAAAAGAAAAAGCGCCGATCAGCGCATTTTGCAAAACATGCCGGGAACTGGGATACGAAATCTATGATATGGACCTGGTATGCGCAGGAGAAGAATTCTACGCGGCCATGAGAAGAAGCACCAACGGCGGTGGAGAAAATTCACCCATGCTCGCCTGGGAAGACGACTTCTACGAACTGTTTATGGCAAATTTGGAAGAGAAAGAATAAAAACAATGGCAATGGGATTCCGTGAACACTGAAAAAATTTCGCCAAAGCACACCTGCCCTCTCGCAATAAACCAACAGAAAACGAATGAGGGCGGGGATTCCCGGGCGGCGGGGCCTGCCCCCCTGCACGTCCCGCCGCCCGGGAGTCTCCGCCCTCGTTCGTTTTCGTCCGTTTATGCATTCTTCCTCCCTATGAGAGAGAAGAGGAGGAAGGCGATCAGATTGACTACCACAACCGTCGCTCCCGCCGGAGAAGACACCACAAAGGAAAGTGCCATACCGATCAGGAAGCAGATGATCGACAGTGCCGCCGCGCAGAAGATCACGCTGCGGAAGGTCCTGCACACCCGCATGGCGGTCAGCGCCGGGAAGATCAGCAGGCTGGAGATCAGCAGCGCGCCCATCATCCGCATGCCAAGGACAATGGTGATCGCGGTGAGAAATGCCAGCAGCATATTGTACAGCTCCGCTTTCACGCCGGTGGCTTTGGCAAACGTTTCGTCGAAAGTAACGGCAAAGATCCTGGTGTAGAATACAACAAACAGGATCAGTACCAGGATGGACAGGATCACGCTGAGGATCACATCCTCCCGGCTCATGGCAAGGATGCTTCCGAACATGTAGTTGTTCACATCCGTATTCATTCCGCTGGACCAGGACACGGTGATCACACCGATGGCAAGCGCGCTGCTGGAGATCAGAGCGATTGCGGCGTCCCCTTTGATCTTGCTGCTTTCGCTCATGCGCAGCAGAAGGAAGGCGGCAAGTACCACCACCGGGATCGTGACGGCAAGCGGCGCCCAGCCCAGGGCGGTAGAGATGGCAAGCGCGCCGAAGCCCACATGGGACAGGCCGTCGCCGATCATCGAATAACGTTTCAATACCAGGCTTACGCCCAGCAGCGCCGCGCACAGGGACACCAGAATGCCGACCAGAAGGGCGCGCTGCATAAATGGATAAGAGAGCATTTCTCTGAACAGATCAAACATGACGGATACCTCCCAGAAATTCTTTCCCCACCTCACTGCTGCGGTATTCTTCGGTTGTTCCGAAGAAAAGCTGTTTCTGATCCAGATGAAGGATGTGGGTCGCATAAGGCAGGATGTTTTTCAGGTCATGGGAGACCATCAGAACCGTGACCTTTTGCTCCCGGTTAATGCGGGAAATCAGCTGATACATTTCTTCGGTCATGACCGGGTCCAGTCCGGTCACCGGCTCGTCCAGCAAAAGCAGTTTTTTTGTGGCGCACAGGGCACGGGCGAGGAGTACCCTCTGCTGCTGGCCGCCGGACAGATCCCGGTAACAGCGTTTCTTCAGAGGAAGCAGATCCAGCAGTTCCATCTTCTGAAGGGCGTCTTTTTTATCTTCCCTGGTATAGAACGGAGGAAAATGCAGACGGTTCTGACGGCCGGACAAAACGACCTCGTAAACGCTTGCCGGGAAATCTTTTTGTGCGGCGGTCTGCTGCGGCAGATAGCCGATCTCATTGTGTTTCAGTCCGTCTCCGGTGGTGATCGTGCCGCCGGAAGGCGCTTTCAGATGGAGAAGTCCTTTGACCAGCGTGCTTTTTCCGGAGCCGTTTTCACCGATGATGCACAGGTAATCGCCGCTGCTGATGGAAAAGTTTACGTCGGTCAGGACGGGAATGCCTTCATAGGCGAAAGATACATCTTTACAGGTTAGTAGTGCCATTAATTCAAAGCCTCCTTTAAAACCTGGACATTCCGCTCCATCAGATCCAGGTAGGTGACACCCTGTTCAAAATCGTCTTTGGTAACGTTATGACAGGAATGGAGCTGCAGTTTCTTTGCGCCGGTGGCTTCACAGATGCTGTCGGTCATCTTCTCGTTGGAAAGTTCGATGGAGAAGACCACAGGAATCTGTTCTTCTTTTACTTTGTCGATCAGGAATGCCACAGTTTTGGCGCTGGCCTCGGATTCCGAGGAACAGCCCGGGAATGCGGCATAATAGTCCAGTCCGTAGGCGTCCGCCAGATAACGGAATGGAAAGCGGTCGCCGAGGATGATCGTATTCCGCTTAGCAGAATCTGTCACCTCCTGAAATTCCTGATCCAGCTGTTCCAGTTCCGCGATATAATCGGCAGCATTTTGCGTGTAATCCGCGGCGTTTTCAGGATCGATGGAAATCAGTGCGTCCCGGAGCTTTTCCACGATCAGGATCGCGTTCCGCGGTGAGGTCCAGACATGCTCGTCCTGTTCTGCGTGTTCGTGGTCCGTTTCCTCCGTGAGATCCGGATCGTCCGTTCCGTCAGTGTGCTCTTCTTCGTGGTCATGGGCATGCCCGTGGGATTCCATTCCTTCCACTTCCTCCTCGGCAACCGTCTCCACGCAGTCCATCAGTGTAACGATCTCCTTTCCGGAAGTATCCACCGATTCCAGGATCGTCTCCACCCAGGCGTCGGAATCTCCGCCTACATATACAAAGAGATCACTTCTGGAAACGGCAATCATATCTGCCGGCGTTGGCTCAAAGGAATGACTCTCAGCCCCCGGTTTCAGGAGCATGGTCAGTTCCAGATGGTCACCGCCGATCTGACGCAGAAAATCGTACTGAGGGAAAATCGTTGCGACTGCGCGGATTTTAGAAGAATCCTCAGGCTGCGAAGATTCTGCGGGAGCACATCCCGTAAGGAGGAGCAGCAGAACAGACGTGGATAATAAACTAGAAACAAATTTTGAGATTTTCATTGCTGTACTCCGTTTCATAAAATCCGATGTTGTTGGTTGAATGCAGTTCAGACACGTTCAGAATCGTGAACGAACTGCGGGATTCTGTTTGGTACAAATTACTTCCCTATCATATAGTATAGAGGATATCCTTGTCAAGAAACGGATAAAAGCATACAATGAGATTGGCTGCCGGATACGCAGAACTTTCCAGCAGCAAAAAAATGTACAGGAAAGGATGACAGAAAAGATGAAGTTCAGTGAAATGCCCTACACAAGGATTGATTTCGCCGGGGTCGAGGAAGAAATGAAGGAGCTGATGCAGGAACTGCAGGAGGCGGGAAACGGTGAAGAGCAGTTTGAGGTTCATAAGAAATTTTACCGTTTGAATGACCGGGTGCAGACCCAGGCGACCATCTGCTCGATTCGTCATACCATTGACACAACGGATTCTTTCTATGAAAAAGAGCAGGAGTATTACGATGCGCAGATGCCCGCTTACTCCAATCTGTGTGTGGCTTACCAGAAATTACTGTTTGAATCCCCGTACCGGGCAGCGTTGGAGCAGAAGATCGGGCCGGTTGCGTTCAAAAATATGGAAATGGCAATGAAAGCAGTGTCCGATGAGGTCATCCCTCTGATGCAGGAGGAGAACGCCCTGGTGACAGAGTATGAAAAACTGCTGGCAGGCGCAAAGATCGACTGGAACGGGGACACTCTGAATCTTTCTTTGCTGACCCCGTATCTGACCAGTGAGGATCCGGCTGTGCGCAGAAAGGCTGCGGAAAAGCAGAATGAATTTTTTGCGAGCATCGGACAGAAGCTGGACGAGCTCTACGACCGGCTGGTGAAAAACAGGACGGAGCAGGCACAGAAGCTTGGTTTTGAAACCTATACACCGCTGGGCTATCTGAGAATGCAGAGAAACTGTTATGGAAGGGAAGCGGTGGAAAATCTGCGCCGTCAGGTGAAAGAGATTTTTGTGCCGTTTGCGGAAAAAATGTATGAGAAGCGCAGAAACCGTCTGGGAATGGACACCATGACCTGGTCGGACGAGCAGGTGTTCGGACCTGAGGGAAATCCACAGCCGGAAGGTACACCGGAAGAGATTCTGGCGGCGGGACAGAAGATGTATGGGGAACTTTCTCCCGAAACCAGAGAATTCTTTGACTTTATGATGGAAAATGAGCTGATGGATGTTTTTGGAAGAAAGACCAAGGCAGTCGGCGGCTATATGACTTATCTTCCCGATTACAAGGCGCCGTTTATCTTTGCGAACTTTAACGGAACCAGCGGGGATGTGGATGTCATGACCCACGAGTGCGGACATGCGTTCCAGGGATATCTGGCAGCGGAGGATCCGATCCGGGAACATGCGGATATCGGAATGGAGACGGCGGAAATCCACTCCATGTCCATGGAGTTTTTCACTGAACCCTGGTACCATCTTTTCTTCGGAGAGGAGAAGACAAAGGAGTATACCCAGATGCATCTGGAAGATGCCATTCTGTTTGTTCCTTACGGCTGCATGGTAGATGAGTTTCAGCATGAAGTCTACGACCATCCGGAGATGACGCCGGACGAGCGCAAACAGGTATGGAAACGCCTGGAGAAAGAGTACAAGCCCCATCTGAATTACGGCGGTCTGTCGTTTTTTGAAGCAGGATGCTTCTGGCAGAAACAGCACCATATTTACAGCTATCCATTGTATTATATCGATTACGTGATCGCCCAGCTCTGTGCCTTTGAATTCAAGGAATGGATGGACCGTGATTATGAGGGAGCGTGGAAGAGCTATGTAAAATTATGCAGGATGTCTGCATCAAAGTTTCATACGGAGCTTCTGAAAGATATCGGGCTGGACACCCCGTTTGCAGATGGAACCATAAGTAAAATTGTGGCTGGACTGGAAAAATTAATATAATTTGGAAACAATAAATCAAAGTTTACTGAAATCATTATACTTTCTGGAAAGAATATACAGTTGAAAATGCATAAAAATTTGCAAGAATTGCTTGACAAAAATCTGGACTTAACTATAATACATTGTGTTGACATTTTACGAAAGGAAGACAATACAATGAAAAAGAAACTTTTAGCAGCAGTTTTAGCTGGTGCGATGGTTCTGTCCCTTGGTGCTTGCGGAAGTTCCAATTCCGGTTCTGACGGAAACGCTTCTTCCACAGGCAGTGCCTCCAATGCAAGCAGCAGTTCCAGCGCGGATGCAAACACAGGAAATTCAGGCTTTGCCGGAACTCCGGAAGCGGACATGTATACTATCGACCTTCGTACCGAACCAGATGAGATGAACAGCGTTCTGACCACAGACGTTCCGTCTTCTGATCTTCTCCGTATGACTATGGTAAGTCTGTACCGTCTGGATGCAAACGACGAGCCGGTTGCGGATCTGGCAGAGACCACACAGGTCAGCGAAGATGGCCGTACTTATACTATGACTCTTCGTCAGGATGCAAAATGGACCAACGGCGAACCGGTAACTGCGCATGATTTTGTATTTTCTTATCAGCTGATGTGTAATAAAGATACAGCTTCTGCCTATGCATTCATCATGACAGATAACTTGCTGAACGGAAGCGAAGTTTATGATGGCGCAATGGATCCGTCAGAACTGGGTGTAAAGGCACTGGACGATTATACGTTGGAAGTTACTTTTAAAAACCCGATTCCGTATGCGGAGCATCTGCTGGCATTTGCTTCTTATTATCCGGTAAACCAGAAAGCATATGAAGAGATCGGCGCTGATAATTATGGGAATGATATTGATTCTATCGTAACGAACGGCGCATATACGATGACCGAGTGGGTACACGACGATCATGTAACTCTGACTGCAAACGAAGATTTCTATGATCCGGACAGATGTGCGGTAAAAAATGTAAAGTTCATCATGCTGAATGATACCAATGCACGTATGAACGCCTTCCAGGCAGGACAGGTAGACTGTGTCAACCTGAGCGGTGATCAGATTGAGCAGGCAAAACAGCTGGGAATCACAGTAGAAAATTATGTGGATAACGGTAACTGGTACTTCCAGTTCAATACACAGCACACAGAAGTGGGACTTGGAAATGCCAACATCCGTCTGGCGCTGGGTATGGCGATCGATACTCAGAGCCTCTGTGACAACATTCTGAAAGACGGTTCCGTACCGGCAACCGGTCTGGTACCGACGACGATCGCAGGTGCGAACGATCAGAAATACCGTGAGGCAGTAGGTGATTTCGTAGGATATGATCCGGAAGCAGCAAAAGCGGCATTCGAACAGGGACTTCAGGAGACTGGTCTGAAGGCGGAAGACGTGAAACTGAGTCTGCTGTGTGACGACTCTGATGCATCTCAGAAAGTAGCACAGTTCTTCCAGGCACAGTGGAGCGAAAATCTTGGCATTGATGTTGAGATCACACCGCAGCAGTTCAAATCCCGTCTGGATTCCATGGACAGCGGCGATTTTGATATCGTATTCGCAGGATGGGCGCCGGATTACAACGATGCGATGACCTATCTGGATATGTTTATGAAAGACAACGGAAACAACTACGGTAAATATGACAATCCGGAGTACGACAGTCTTCTGGAACAGGCAATGAGCGAGCAGGATGCTGCAAAACGTCAGGAACTGCTTGCACAGGCGGAAGAACTGGTAACTAAGACAGACGCAGCGGTTTATCCGGTGTACTTCAGCTCCTGCTCTTATGCGGTATCTGACAAAGTACAGGATATGACCCGTACCGGATTCCAGGAGTTTGACTTTACAGACGCAGCGGACTGATATCGTAACTGTTCAGGAAAAGACTTGAACTTTCGGCCAGAAAAAAGAACAGAAAGCAGAAAGTGACAGACAGGAGCCGGAGGACAGACGGGAGCAGAAATGCTTCCGGTGTCGGCTCCTGTCTGTTTCTATCCGTATTTCCTGCTGTTTGCAGCTCTGGGGTTACTTTCCGCAGAGAAATTCCAGCAGTTGGGAGGACTTTCCCAAGATCGGTATCTTCCGGGAGTGAAAACAGAGCTGTGGACAGCAGTAAAGGACGAGAAGCTGTCCGACCGTTTGTCAGGTGGAGAACAGACAGAAAAAGTGAAAAGTACAAATGAGATGAAAGGAGCTGATATGCTTTGGCGAACCAGATACGCTACATTTTAAAAAGAATCGTATATTCGCTGATCACGATTCTGGTGCTCGTGGTTATCACATTTCTTCTGATGCAGCTGCTTCCCGGTGATCCGTTTACCGGAGGAAAAGCGCTTCCGGATAATGTTATGGCGGCGATGAAAGCGAAATACGGACTGGACAAGTCCGTTCCGGAACAGCTGTTCCAGTATATTGCAAATATCCTTCATGGGGATTTCGGTATTTCCATCCCGGACGGAAGAGCAGTTTCCGATGTGATCGGGGAGGCGTTCCCGGTTTCCTTTGACCTGGGTATCCGTGCGCTGATCTTTGCGTTTATCATGGGTGTGCTGCTGGGAATTGTTGCGGCGGTAAAGAGAGGAACCGTGTGGGACAGTCTGGCAATGTTCCTTGCACTGATCGGTGTTTCCGTTCCTTCTTTTATTATGGGAGCGGTGCTGCAGTATTTCCTGGGACTGAAACTGTACCAGGCGACAGGCGTTCAGATCTTTGCGATCATCGGCTGGGCGGACATCAACAGCAAGCTGCTTCCGCCGTTTGCACTGGCGTTCGGTTCCATGGCAACGGTCAGCCGTCTGATGCGTACCAGTATGCTGGATGTACTGAGCCAGGATTATATTAAAACGGCGAAAGCCAAAGGCCTGAATCAGAGACAGGTGGTATGGACCCATGCAGTGCGCAATGCGATTATGCCTGTAGTCACTGTTATGGGACCGCTGGTAGCAGCTGTCCTTACCGGAGCTTTTGTTGTGGAGAACATTTTCTCCATTCCGGGACTGGGAAGATATTTTGTGCAGAGTGTAACGTCGCTGAATTATACCATGATCGCAGGAACCACGGTGTTCTACGGGGCATTCCTGATTTTTGCCAATCTGGTTGTCGACATTATTTATGGTCTCATCGACCCGCGTATCAAACTGACAGGTAGAAAGGAATAAGAGCGTAAGATGGCAAAGAAGAAAAAGACAAATACCGTACAGGCGCCGGAATATACTCCTTACGACGTCAGTGGAACGATTCCGGCGGATGCTTTTGCGGTGCTGGGAGCGGATACAGAAAACATGGAGGCGATCAAACGTCCTTCCATCAGCTTTATGAAGGATGCATGGAACAGGATCCGCAAAAGCAAAGTGGCGGTCGTATGTATGATCCTTCTGGCAATTATTATCCTGGGAGCAATCTTTTTCCCGATGGTGATTCCGTTTGACTATGCAAAGCAGAATGTAGCCTTTCAGAATCAGCCGATGTTCACACCGGATTCCGTTACCGGACAGATGCACATTTTCGGTACCGATGCGCTGGGACGTGACGTGTTCGCGAGAATCTGGTACGGGGCGCGCGTCTCTCTGACCGTTGCGGTGGCGGTAGCCCTGATCGACTGTGTGATCGGCGTGATCTACGGCGGTGTCTCCGGTTATTTCGGAGGAATGATCGATAATATTATGATGCGTATTCTGGAAGTGATCAGCGGGATTCCGTATATGATCATCGTAATCCTTCTGATGACGGTGATGGAGCGCGGAATCGGAACGATCATCGTTGCTTACTCCCTCACCGGATGGACCGGTATGGCCCGGCTTGTCCGCGGACAGGTGGTCAGCTTAAAGGAGCAGGAGTTTGTAATCGCGGCGAAGACTATGGGGGCGGGAGCAGGCCGGATCATCGGCAAGCATCTGGTTCCCAATGTACTGAGCGTTATTATTATCAATATCACGCTGGATATTCCCAATGTCATCTTTACGGAGGCATTCCTGTCCATGCTGGGATTGGGTATCGCGCCGCCAAAAGCTTCCTGGGGAATCATCGCCAACGACGCGATCAAGGTGTTCCAGATGTATCCGACACAGCTGGTCATCGTAGCGCTGTTTATCTGTGTAACTATGTTGTCCTTTAACCTGCTGGGCGACCAGCTGCGTGACGCATTTGACCCGAAATTGAGGAGGTAAGAGAATGGAAGAGATATTGAAAATTGAAAATCTTCATGTTTCCTTTGATTCCTATGCAGGCGAGGTACATGCGGTGCGCGGCGTCAGTCTCGAAGTACACAAAGGAGAAGTGCTTGCCATTGTAGGTGAGTCCGGATGTGGAAAGAGCGTTACCGCCCAGACGATCATGAAGCTGAATCCGATGCCTCCGGCACGTATCAAAGAGGGATCGATCACACTCTGCGGAAAGGATATCGTAGCAGCCAGTGAAAAAGAGATGCAGGGCATCCGCGGACAGGTGGTCAGCATGATCTTCCAGGATCCGATGACCTGTATGAACCCGACGATGCGGGTCGGAAAACAGCTCACCGAGACACTGGTGAAAAAGGGAAAAATCAGCCGGAAGGACGCGGAGAAAGAAGCAGTCCGCCTGCTGAAAATGGTTCAGATCCCAAACGCGGAAGAACGTGCGAAACAGTATCCCCATGAGTTCTCCGGCGGTATGAGACAGCGTGCGATGATCGCGATGGCGCTGGCATGCAATCCGCAGCTTCTGATCGCGGACGAACCGACCACCGCTCTGGACGTGACGATCCAGGCGCAGATCATGCAGCTGATGGGAAAAATCCGCGAGGAGACAAAGACAGCGATCATCCTGATCACCCACGATCTTGGTGTTGTGGCAAATCTGGCGGATCAGGTAGCCGTCATGTATGCGGGCAAGGTTGTGGAAAAAGGTACGGTAAGAGACATTTTCTACAAATCCGCACATCCGTACACGAAGGCGCTGCTGAAGAGCCTTCCCACCATCGATACCAAGAAAGAGGAAGAACTGATTTCGATTCCGGGAACCCCGCCGGATCTGTATGCACCGCCGCAGGGCTGCGGATTCGCAAGCAGATGCGAGCACTGCATGAAGATCTGCCAGGCCAACCAGCCGCCGGTCTTTGAGCTGGGAGAAGGCCATACCGCTTCCTGCTGGAGACTGCATCCGGATTTCCCCGGAAAGAAGGAGGAGAAATAAATGAAGAAGCTGATTACTCTGGATCACGTGTCCAAACATTTCCAGGTAGGAAAAAACCAGACACTGGTCGCAGTCAATGATATTTCTCTTGATATCTATAAAGGGGAAACCCTTGGAGTGGTAGGCGAATCCGGCTGTGGAAAATCTACCCTCGGACGTGTGGTCATGGGAATTTACCAGCCGACCAAAGGCAAGATGCTCTACGACGGAAAGGAAGTCCGCTTGAAACGCACCAAAGACCGTTACGACTATTCCCAGAAAGCGCAGATCATTTTCCAGGATCCGTATGCATCCCTAAATCCCCGTATGACGGTGGGCAGCATCATTGCTGAGGGAATGGAAATCCACAAAATGTACGATAAGGAAAAGCGGATGCAGCGGGTGTATGAACTGCTGGAGACCGTAGGATTGAACCGGGAGCATGCGAACCGCTTCCCGCACGAGTTCTCCGGCGGACAGCGTCAGCGTATCGGAATCGCCCGCGCTCTGGCAGTGGAACCGGAATTTATCGTCTGTGACGAACCGATCTCCGCGCTGGACGTGTCCATTCAGAGCCAGATCATCAACCTGCTGAAGAAACTCCAGCAGGAGCATGGCTTCACCTACATGTTCATCGCACACGACCTGAACATTGTCAAATACATTTCAGACCGTATTGCGGTCATGTATCTGGGAAATCTGGTGGAACTGGCGGACAGTGATGAAATCTATGCCCACACCCTGCATCCGTACAGCCAGGCACTGCTTGCCTCCGTACCGATTCCGGATCCGGACAAGGAAGCACAGAAAGAAGCACGGGTACTGTCCGGCGATGTGCCAAGCCCGATCAATCCAAAGCCAGGCTGCCCGTTTGCAAACAGATGTGAGCATGCCACAGAAAAATGCCGCACCGAGTCCCCGAAACTCCGTGAGGTAAGACCGGGACACTTTGTTTCCTGTCATCTGGATTTTGATAAATAATCATAGAATAGAATTATAGAATAAAAAGACAGAGTAACCGTTCCTGTGGCTGAACAGTTACAGTGCAGAACCCTCCGGCAGAGAAGAAAAACTGCCGGAGGGTTCTGCGTTTTTTATTGCTGTTTTCCCAATGGATGACAATCTGGTTTAGAAAGACATTTCATAATATTGTGTCTCTGTCCGTTCTTTGAAACCGCAGGACTGATACAGAGGCAGCGCCGCCAGGTTCTCCCGGTCTACGCCAAGCGTGATCTCCCGGTCATCGGAAGCGCGGAGCTGTTTCAGAACCTGGGAGAGCATACAGCGCCCAAGGCCCTGGTGCTGAACCTCCGGGTCAATACACAGACCAAACAGGTAATTGCCGTTTCCGGACTGCTCCACGGAGACACAGCCAACAGGCTTTTCCTGAAAAAGAGCGGCAAACAAAAGCGTATTCTTTCCGGAAAACGTCTGCCTGGTATACGTTTCGGAAACCTCCGGCGGATTCTGAAAAGCCCTGGAGGAAATGGAAACCAGCGCCGGAAGATCTGCCTCCCGCGCCAGCCGCAGAGAAAATCCCTCTTTCGGAGCACAGGGACGGCATCCGGAGGCGTCAAAAACCATCAGAAACTCAGAATGAGAAAAGGAAACCGGATAATGAGAAAGAAACGCCTGCTGATTCTCAAATGCCTTTTCTGTTTTCAGAAGAACTTTCGAATAGTGATACTTTTTCAGTTCCGTTCCAGCCTGCTGAAACAACGCCGAGAAGATCCCTTCCCCCCGTCTGGAAGGAAGTACACAGGCGGAAATCTCAGCAGACTCCCGGTCATCCGCATAAACCATCAAAAACCCGACAATCTCCGCCCCCTCCTGCGCCAGATAGAAAACCTTCATCTCCGGATAAGCCTTAAACTCCGAGCCAAGATAAATCTCATTATGCAAATGATCCCGCGAATTACAAAACCCGACAAACGCCCGGATCCTCTCTTTCTGTTCAGAAGAAAGCTCCGAATAAGTAGAATAATCCATACAAAAACTCCCTTTCAAATCATAGAAAAAATCCTTATCTTATACATCATACCACAGATTTTACACACTTAAAAGCAACATTGTATCAATGTTCTTAAATTGCATCGGATACCATTATATATTTGAAAATTCATTTCCGAAAATAGCAAAACCACTGCCACCCTACCGCCTGAAACACCCATCCCACCTGTCCCCGGCCGCTTTCGTCCCCCTTGTTTCGTCTCCTTTCCTGTGATAAAATACTGAAAGCAGAAGAAACAGGAAAAGCGGAAACCCATGTCCAAAGGAGGCGAATCCCCGTGGAAAATTTTAAAGCAGGAATTGTTCAGATGGATTCCGGCCCGGATGTAGAAGAAAATATGCGGGCAGTGAGAGAATATACAGCGTACGCTGCGGCGGAAGGGGCGAAATTCATCATGTTCCCGGAAACCGTGGATTACATAGGTGCACAGATGGGACAGCATGCGGAACGTATTCCCGGCTATGTGACAAGAACCTTTGCAGGACTCGCCAGACGGTATGGCGTTTATATCCACTGCGGCAGTATTACAGAAGCCGCGCCGGGCGGGAGACCGTTCAACACTACGCTGATGTTTGCGCCGGACGGACAGATCCGGGCGCTGTACCGGAAGCTTCATCTCTTTGATGTGGAACTGAAAGACGGTCCGTCATTCCGTGAATCCGACGAGATTGCTCCCGGTTCCGAGATTGTAGTGACGGAGCCGCACTTTGCATCGCTGGGGCTTTCCATCTGTTATGATATCCGTTTCCCGGAACTGTACCGTATGCAGGTGCAGAGCGGTGCGGAGGTACTTTGCGTGGCAGCGAATTTTACCCGGGAAACCGGAGAAAAACACTGGGAGACGCTGCTGAAAGCCAGGGCTGTGGAAAATACCAGTTATGTGCTGGCAGCAGGACAGTGCGGGACGAAACGCGCCTTCGAGGCATACGGCCATTCCATGATCATAGATCCGTTGGGAGAGATCCTGGCGGAAGCAGGAGAAGAGCCGGAGGTCCTGATCGCGGAGTTGGACAGGGAACGGCTGGAAAACGCCAGAATGTCCCTGCCGTGCCTGGCAGGGCGCCGAGAGGATGTTTATCAGATCAGTGGACGGATACGAAAGTACTGATCGGGTTTGACCACCGTTCAGCCGGCTGAGCGGTTATCGTGTTTGAATATTTGTTTCTGTTGAAACGGAAGCGGAAAAGAAAAGAAAGGAAAAAGGAAACCATGGAAAATTTTGTACAGTATACACCAACGGAAGTAATCTTTGGAAAAGGGACAGAAAATCAGGCCGGTGAGGAAGTAAAGAAATGGGGAGGAAGCAGAGTGCTTCTGGTTTACGGAGGCGGCAGTGCCGTCCGCAGCGGCCTGATCGGGCGGGTGGAGCAGTCTTTGAAAGAGTCAGGGATCGCCTATGAAGAATTCGGCGGGGTCAAGCCAAATCCCCGTCTTGCATTTGCGGAGAAGGGGGTGCAGAAGGCGCTGGCTTTTGGGGCGGACTTTATTCTGGCGGTAGGAGGCGGAAGCGCGATTGACACAGCGAAAGCCATCGCCCATGGCACTGCCAATCCGGAGGAGAAACTCTGGGAGATCTGGACCGGAAAAGTGCCTCTGACCAGATCTCTGCCGGTTGCGGCAGTTCTGACCATCCCGGCGGCGGGAAGCGAGATGAGCGATTCGGCGGTACTGACCAATGAGGAGATCGGAAAGAAGGCCGGGATCAACACACCGTTCAACCGGTGCCGTTTTGCGGTAATGAATCCGGAACTGGCGGCGACCCTTCCGGCGTACCAGGTGGCATGCGGGGTGACGGATATCATGATGCATACCATGGAGCGGTATTTTATTCCGGGGATCCAGTGTGAAATGACAGACTGCATCGCGGAAGGACTGCTGCGGACTGTGATCAGAAACGGAGCAAAAGTGTATGAGAATCCGGCGGATTATGACGCAATGGCGGAAGTGATGTGGTGCGGAAGTCTTTCCCATAACAACCTTACCGAGTGTGGACGTGGAAAAGATTTTTCCGTTCATAAACTGGGACATGCCCTGAGCGCCAAATATGATGTGGCGCACGGAGCGTCCCTGGCGGCAGTATGGGGATCCTGGGCAAGATATCTGTATCAGGATCAGGCGCTTGGAAGGTTTGTGCAGTTTGCGGAAAATGTATGGGGAATTTCCAAAGAAGGGAAGTCGGAGCAGGAAACGGCGCTGGCGGGCATTGAAAAAACAGAGGAATTTTTCCGAAGCATCGGCATGCCGATCAGCCTTTCCCAGCTTGGCGTGCAGCCGGGGGAGCAGGAGAGAATGGAACTTTCTCTGGACGCTACCATGGGCGATACCGTGAAGCTGACCAGGATCCGTCCTCTCGGTGCAAAAGAGGTGAGTGAGATTTATCAGATGGCCATGTAAGCGGGAAGGAACCGTTCCGCTGGCTGAACGGTTACAGCGGGAAAAAAGAAATGACAAATCCCCGGCACCTATGCTATAATTCACTGGAAATCGATTTTTTATGGGCGGATGCCGTAACCGTTCCGCTGGATGGACGGTTACAAAAAATTATCCGGGAATACCAGGAGGAATAGAATTGTCAGGAATTGAACAGAGTAAAATCCGAAATTTTTGTATTATTGCACATATTGATCATGGAAAATCCACCCTTGCGGACCGTATCATTCAGAAAACAGGCCTGCTGACCGAACGGGAGATGCAGGATCAGGTGCTGGACAACATGGATCTGGAACGGGAGCGCGGTATCACCATTAAGGCGCAGGCGGTCCGGACGGTTTATAAGGCGCAGGATGGAGAAGAATATATCCTGAATATGATCGACACACCGGGCCATGTGGACTTTAATTATGAAGTATCCCGAAGCCTTGCCGCCTGTGACGGCGCGATCCTGGTGGTCGACGCCTCTCAGGGAATCGAGGCGCAGACCCTTGCAAACGTTTATCTGGCGCTGGATCATGATCTGGATGTTTTTCCGGTCATTAATAAGATTGACCTGCCAAGCGCCGAGCCGGAGCGTGTGATTGCCGAGATCGAAGACGTGATTGGCATTGAGGCGGAAGATGCCCCGCGTATTTCTGCCAAAACAGGAGAAAACGTGGATGCGGTTCTGGAACAGATCGTCAGCAAAATCCCGGCGCCCAAGGGAAGTCCGGAAAATCCGCTGCAGGCACTGATCTTTGATTCTGTTTACGATGCTTACCGCGGTGTTATTGTTTCCTGCCGTGTGATGGAAGGCACTGTGAAAAAAGGAACGAAAATCCGCATGATGGCTACGGGGGCCGTGGAGGAAGTCGTAGAAGTAGGATATTTTGGAGCAGGACAGCTGATCCCCTGCGATGAACTGAGTGCAGGAATGGTCGGCTATATCACTGCCAGCATTAAGAATGTCAGAGATACCCGCGTGGGCGACACGATCACGGATGCGAACAATCCATGTGCGGAACCGCTTCCGGGTTACAAAAAAGTCAATCCGATGGTTTACTGCGGCATGTATCCGGCGGACGGCGCGCAGTACCAGGATCTGAGAGATGCGCTGGAAAAACTTCAGCTGAACGATGCGTCTCTGTTTTATGAACCAGAAACTTCCGCGGCGCTTGGATTTGGCTTCCGCTGCGGCTTCCTTGGACTGCTGCATCTGGAAATCATTCAGGAACGTCTGGAGAGAGAGTACAATCTGGACCTTGTCACCACAGCGCCAAGCGTTATCTATAAGGTACACAAGACAGACGGAACCTGCATCGATCTTACCAACCCGTCCAATCTTCCGGATCCGTCAGAGATCGACTATATGGAAGAGCCGCTGGTGCGGGCAGAGATCATGGTGACCACGGAATTTATCGGACCGATCATGGAACTGTGTCAGCAGCGCCGCGGTCAGTATCAGGGCATGGAGTACATGGAGACAACCCGTGCGATGCTCCACTACCACCTTCCGCTGAATGAGATCATTTATGACTTTTTCGACGCGCTGAAATCCCGTTCCCGCGGATATGCGTCCTTTGATTACGAGCTGCTTGGTTATGAGCGCAGCGAACTTGTGAAACTGGATATTCTTGTAAATAAGGAGGAAGTCGACGCGTTGTCCTTTATCGTCTTTTCCGGTTCTGCTTACGACAGGGGAAGAAGGATGTGCGAGAAGCTGAAGGAGGAGATTCCAAGACAGCTGTTTGAGATTCCGATCCAGGCGGCGGTCGGCTCCAAGATCATTGCCAGGGAGACGGTGCGCGCACTGCGCAAGGACGTGCTTGCGAAATGTTACGGCGGCGATATTTCCCGTAAGAAGAAGCTGCTGGAAAAGCAGAAAGAAGGAAAGAAACGTATGCGCCAGATCGGAAACGTAGAGATTCCGCAGAAAGCGTTTATGAGCGTTTTGAAACTGGATGAAAATTAAAGAGATAAGTCTTTGAATACCATCGAAAATGAGGGCGTCCCTGGAGAGAGTGATATGCTCAGGGTCAGGGAGCCCTCATTTCGTAAGTGTTCTGTGTGAATGCGGCAGTTCGTTCGTGTTCGATGTACTGGTACGAGTTCAGGTATGAGTTTTGCGAAAGACGATCAGTTTACTGAGGATATAATTCAGCACAATGATCAGCACAGTAACGATCGCCTTGGCCCAGAAACCCTCAATCCTGAGAAAAGATTGACAGATGCCCATGCGGAACAGCAGGGACGGAAGAAAAATCTCGAACAATCCGGTAAAGACCCTGGCCCCGATAAAAAGGAAAAATTCCCGGAGTAGCGCCGTCAGACCGTGCGTTTTGGAATGAAAAACCAAAAAACGGTTGGTAACGTATGCAAAAAGCACGGCGGCAAGCCAGGCAATGAAATTGCACATCACCATGGAATACGGAGATGCCAAAGACACCACGGTATAGACCATCCAATTGACGACGGTCGCTCCGACACCCCAGAAGAGATAGGCGACAGCCTCGTTCTTAAACAGTTTTTTTACTTTTGTGATCAACAAGAAATCCTCCTTTGATAAACCATCGCCAGAAATGAACACGGATGAATGAACGGTAACCGAGGTCAAAATGCATTTTGACCACAACATCATATCATAAAATTCAGAAAAAGCACAGAAAAATTAAAGAGGTATAAAATGTATAAAATAAAAAATAGAATTCAGACAATAGAATTTTTTCTGGAAAAACATAAAACAGAAGTGTTGGAAGGAATGTATCTGCTTTTATTTACTGTTTACTTCTGTGATGCCTTTTTGCACACAACGATGTTTCAGCTGAAAGATCATTCTCAGTTTCATTTGATGAGATGGATCGTAATGCTGGTTTTTATTTTTGTAAAAGCGTCATTGTCTGAGGCAATGAGAATAAGGCAGATGATTATGCCGGCGATCACTTTGCTATGTTTTATGGTAGCCTATGGACGCAGAAGCAGATACGAACTTCTGATTACATTAGTATTGCTGATGGTTGGAGCGCAGGGAGTTTCTTTTCGGAAAATTCTTCGGATTTATTTTGTGGCAGGGCTTATCCTGATGGCAGTAATGATTACCGCAGCTGAAACCGGGTTGATTGAAAATCTGATTTATCATCAGGCGGGGCGAAGACCGAGGATTGCTTTTGGGTCTTTATATCCTACAGATTTTTCAGCTCACGTTTTCTATCTTTGTCTTGCCTGGGGATATCTGAGAAAGGACAGAATAAAGGCTGTGGAATTGGCTGTCTTTTTGCTTTGTGGGGTAGGAGTGTATGTATTCTGCGACGCAAGAATGAATGCAGCTGGAATTGCCTTTTTTACACTGTTCCTGGCTTATCGGAAAGTGCGTTTGTATTATGCTGAAAGAAAAGGAAAAGTCTATGAGCTTAATCGACCAATGCAGTGGCTGATGATAATTTCGGTTCCTTTATGCGCCGGGATTTTTACTTTACTGACGGTAGGTTTTCAGGAGGGCAATCCGTTCTGGGAGAGACTGAACAAACTGACAACTGCAAGATTAGCTTATGGAAAAATCGGGATTACAGAGTATGGATTCTCATGGTTTGGACAATATATTCCGATGGTAGGGTCCGGGGGAGGAACTGATCCAAGACCTGATTACTTTTTTATTGATTCTTCGTATGTTAATATTCTATTGTGTATGGGAACCATAGTGTTTTGCCTTGTATGCATTCTCTGTGTGAGACTTTCGGTTCGTGCATATCGACAGGGTGATGTTGTTTTTTTAATTGTTCTTCTTTTTATGGCATTGCAGTGCACAATAGAGCACCATATGTTGGAAATTGCATATAACCCATTTTTACTGGCTGTATTTGCGAAGATTGCAGAATCACAGACAGAAGGAAAGATGGCGAAAGGATAAAAAGAAGAAATGAAAACTCCGCTGGAACTTTATATCCATATTCCGTTTTGCATCCGCAAATGTGACTACTGCGATTTCCTGTCCTTTTCATCCACCAGGGAACAGCAGAAAACATATATGGAGGCTCTCAAACGTGAAATCCGTGCGGCAGGAACCTTTCCGGAGCACCATGTGACCACTGTATTTTTCGGCGGAGGAACCCCGTCTGTTCCGGAAGCGGAACTGCTTGCGGAAGTGTTGGAACTTCTGAGAGAACGATTTCAGCTTGATCAGGATGCAGAAATCACACTGGAGGCAAATCCAGGAACTTTGTCGGAAGAAAAACTGCGCATCTACCGGGAAGCAGGATTTAATCGTTTGAGCCTGGGCTGCCAGTCCGTCCATTCTGAGGAATTGAAACAGCTTGGACGGATCCATACCTACGAAGAATTCCTGGAAAGCTTTTCTATGGCACGTAAACAGGGATTTTCCAATATCAATGTGGATCTGATGTCAGGACTGCCAGGACAAAGTCTGAAAAGCTATGAAGAAAGCCTCCGCACGATAGCGAAGCTTGGACCGGAACATATTTCCGCCTACAGCCTGATCGTGGAACCGGGTACGCCCTTTGCTGAGCGGGATCTGGATTTGCCGGATGAAGACACGGAAAGACACATGTATGACAGAACGGGGGAAATTCTTGGAGCGTATGGGTATACGCAGTATGAAATTTCCAACTACGCAAAATCCGGCTGCGAATGCCGCCATAACATTGGTTATTGGAAACGTATCAGCTATCTCGGCTTCGGTCCGGGCGCAGCGTCTCTTCTTGGAAACCGGAGATTTACCAATACCACAGATATGGAGAGATACCTCACTGACAGCGGCTGTCCGGAAATGGTGCGGGAGGACGTGGAAGTCCTTTCTGCACAGGATTGCATGGAAGAATTTATGTTTCTTGGGCTGCGGATGAACGAAGGAATTTCCGAAAAACAGTTTGAAGAACTTTTTGGGCAAAGAATTGATGAGGTGTACGGACAGGTACTGAAAAAATATCTGATCCTTGAAATGCTGTGGAGAAGCAACGGCCGGATCGGTCTCACCAGAGAAGGAATCTCCATCAGCAACGTCATCCTGGCCGATTTTCTTTTGGGGTAGGGGGGACGAATCGCGCCTGTCCGCCGCCGGATCCCGTGGCGGACGGGCGCGATTCTGAGAGTGCGGGGCGGTGGATGGTAGCGGATAGCTTTTGGATTTTACGTTTTTATATGGTCGCTTGCGTATAGGTATGCTGAATTGTCTTTCCCTTCACTGAAAGACACAGAAATTTACACGTCTGCAGAAACTTATGGCCTTCCGGTCTCAAAAACCAGAAAGCGGCAGGGGCAGGGGGTATGTGTGTGCGGCGGGCATCTGAAAAGTCGTGAGAAAATCTTAGTGTTCCGAAGCCTCGGAGGACGGGACAGGCGAAGTGCTTCCCGCACTGAGCCTGAGGAGCGCTGAAACGGGAATTGATCAACAATTCCTGTTGAATCGCTCCAGTGCCCGTCCGGAGGGGATTCGGAACGCTTAGATTTTCCACGACTTTTCAGCCGCCCGCCGCACACACATCCCCCCCGCCCCTGCCGCTTTTGTCCGTTTTGCACCATATAATGCCCACGGTCACGGAAAATCTCCGGAATGAAAGAACAAATGTTTGCTTTCGGCTATATAGTGTGCTACAATGGGCATGATATATGTGAGAATGATGTTCCGCAGGGCGATTCTGTCAGAGGACGCTGTGCGGCAGAAATAGGACAGAGGTTGAAATGATGGAGGAAAATACGAAGAAACAGTTTATAAAGATCCGTGGTGCTTGTGAAAATAATCTGAAGCATCTGGATGTGGATATTCCGAGAAACGAGTTTGTGGTTCTGACAGGACTGAGCGGTTCCGGTAAGAGTTCTCTTGCGTTTGAGACGATTTATGCGGAGGGGCAGAGGCGGTATATGGAGAGCCTTTCCTCTTACGCCCGCCAGTTCCTGGGTCAGATGGAGAAGCCGAATGTGGAGAGTATTGAGGGACTTCCGCCGGCGATTTCCATCGATCAGAAGTCGACCAACCGCAATCCCCGTTCTACCGTAGGAACCGTTACGGAGATTTATGATTATTTCCGTCTTCTTTATGCCAGGATCGGTATCCCTCACTGCCCGAAGTGCGGCAGGGTGATCAGTAAGCAGACGGTAGATCAGATGGTGGATCAGATCATGTCGCTGCCGGAGCGGACGAAGATCCAGCTGCTTGCGCCGGTGGTGCGCGGACGGAAAGGTCGCCATGAAAAGGTGCTGGAGCGGGCGAAAAAGAGTGGTTATGTGCGCGTGATCATCGATGGAAATCTGTATGAACTTTCTGAGGATATTGCTCTGGATAAGAATATCAAGCATACGATTGAGATTGTTGTGGACCGTCTGGTGGTAAAACCGGGGATTGAGAAGCGCCTGACAGATTCGGTGGAAAATGTGCTGAACCTGGCGGAGGGACTTTTGATCGTTGATACGATGGATGGAAATTTCTTAAGCTTCAGCCAGAGTTTTTCCTGTCCGGACTGTCAGATCAGCATGGCTGAGATCGAACCCCGCAGCTTTTCTTTCAACAACCCGTTCGGCGCCTGCCCCAGCTGTTACGGACTGGGTTATAAGATGGAATTCGATGAGCAGCTGATGATTCCGGACCCTTCGCTGAGTATCGCTGAGGGCGCAATTGCTGTGTTGGGCTGGCAGTCCTGTACCGATAAGGGCAGTTATACCCGCGCGATCCTGGATGCGCTTGCCAAAGAATATGATTTCTCTCTGGATACGCCGTTTCAGGATTATCCGAAAAAGATCCATGATATTATTATCCACGGAACCGACGGAAAAAAGGTGAAAGTGTATTACACCGGACAGAGGGGAAGCGGAGTATACGATGTGGCATTCGAAGGTCTGATCAAAAATGTGGAACGCCGCTATCGGGAGACGGCTTCGGATTCGATCAAACAGGAATATGAGACTTTCATGCGTGTGACCCCCTGCCAGACCTGTCATGGGCAGCGCTTGAAGCAGACGTCTCTGGCGGTCACCGTGGGTGATAAGAATATTGCGGAGGTTACTTCGTTTTCCATCGAAAAGCTTACCCGTTTTCTGGAGAAACTGACCCTGACGGACCAGCAGATGCTGATCGGAAAACAGGTTCTGAAGGAGATTCGCGCCCGCGTGGGCTTTCTGATGGATGTGGGACTGGACTATCTGACCCTTTCCAGGGCAACAGGAACCCTTTCCGGCGGGGAGGCGCAGCGTATCCGTCTTGCCACACAGATTGGTTCCGGACTGGTTGGCGTGGCTTATATTCTCGATGAGCCGAGCATCGGACTTCATCAGAGAGACAATGACAAGCTGCTGAACACGCTGAAACATCTGCGGGACCTTGGAAACACACTGATCGTTGTGGAGCATGATGAGGATACGATGCTTGCGGCGGACTGCGTGGTGGATATCGGACCGGGCGCCGGCGAGCACGGCGGTGAGCTGGTGGCGATCGGGACTGCCGAAGAAATCATGAAAAATGAGAAGTCCATCACAGGAGCATATCTGAGCGGCCGGATGAAAATCCCGGTGCCGAAGGTGCGCAGAAAACCTACCGGATGGATCAAAGTGCTGGGAGCCAAAGAGCATAACCTGAAAAATATCAATGTGGCATTTCCGCTGGGGGTTATGACTTGTGTGACGGGAGTTTCCGGTTCCGGAAAGAGTTCTCTGGTCAATGAGATCCTGTATAAACGGCTGGCGCGGGACCTGAACCATGCGCGTCTCATTCCCGGAGAGCATCGGGGAATTGAAGGGGAGGAACTGCTGGATAAAGTGATTGATATCGACCAGTCTCCTATCGGAAGAACCCCCCGGTCCAACCCGGCAACGTATACCGGCGTGTTCGATCAGATCCGCGATCTGTTTGCGGCGACTCAGGATGCAAAAGCGAAAGGCTACAAAAAAGGAAGATTCAGCTTTAATGTCAAAGGTGGCAGGTGTGAAGCCTGCGGCGGCGACGGAATCATCAAGATTGAGATGCACTTCCTTCCGGATGTGTATGTTCCCTGTGAGGTATGTCGGGGCAAACGGTATAACAGGGAAACTCTTGAGGTAAAATATAAGGGGAAAAGCATTTACGACGTACTGAATATGACGGTGGAGGAAGCGGTGGAATTTTTCCGTCCCGTTCCGTCCATCTGCCGGAAGCTGGAAGCGCTCAATGACGTGGGGCTTTCCTATATCCGGCTGGGACAGCCTTCCACCACCTTGTCAGGCGGAGAGGCACAGAGGATCAAACTGGCGTCTGAGCTTGGAAAACGGAGCACCGGAAAGACGATTTATATTCTGGACGAGCCGACGACCGGACTTCACTTTGCGGATGTTCATAAACTGGTGGAGATCCTGCAGCGTCTGTCCGAGGGCGGAAATACAGTAGTTGTGATCGAACACAACCTGGATGTGATCAAAACGGCGGATTACATTATTGATATCGGTCCGGAAGGCGGCGACCGGGGAGGAACGGTGATCGCGAAGGGGACGCCGGAAGAGGTTGCAAAAAATCCGGCCTCCTATACCGGGAAATATGTCGCAAAATATCTCTAAAAAACGCTTTTCATTTCACAGGCAATTCGTTATAATTATGAAATAGATCTTACTGTAAGTATTTTGAAAGTGAACAGGGGCAGAATGCCTGCGGACATTCGCAGGGAAAAGAAAGGGGAATTGTATGGCTGCAGGGACAGATATAGGAATCGACCTTGGAACCACCAGTATCCTGGTGTATTCCAAAGGGAAAGGAATCGTGCTCAAAGAGCCGTCCGTAGTTGCATATGATAAAGACGCCGATAAAGTCAAGGCAATCGGAGAGGAAGCACGACAGATGATCGGGCGTACGCCGGGCAACATTATGGCGATCCGCCCCCTGCGCCAGGGAGTGATCACAGACTTTCTGATCACAGAAAAGATGCTGAAATATTTCATCCAGAAAGCGATGGGAAGAAAGGCATTCCGGAAACCGAGGATCAGTATCTGCGTACCGTCCGGTGTCACGGAGGTAGAGCGCAAGGCTGTGGAAGAGGCGACGTACCAGGCTGGTGCGCGGGATGTGGTGATCGTACCGGAACCGGTGGCGGCAGCGATCGGCGCCGGGATCGATATTACCAAACCCTGCGGAAACATGCTTGTGGATATCGGAGGAGGAACGACGGATATTGCGGTGATCTCGCTGGCAGGCACCGTTGTCTCCAGCTCGGTCAAGCTTGCAGGGGATGATTTTGACGAGGCGATCATCCGCTATGTGCGTAAGAAACATAATGTTTTCATCGGCGAACAGACTGCGGAATCCATCAAGATCCAGATTGGATCGGCATATCCGAGGATTGAAGAGAAGAGCATGGAAGTAAAAGGCCGAAATGTGATCACCGGACTTCCAAAGACGGTTACGCTGACCTCCGCGGAGATCCGTGAGGCCTTGCAGCCGACCACCAGCGAGATTGCGGACGCCGTCTGTGCGGTTCTGGAAAAGACCCCCCCGGAGCTGGCGGCAGATGTGGCGGACCGGGGAATCGTTTTGAGCGGAGGCGGTTGTCTTCTGGACGGCATCGAGGAACTTATCCAGGAGCGGACCGGGATCCAGACCATGACGGCAGAAAATCCATCCTGCGTGGTAGCGCTGGGAACCGGCCAGTACCGGGAAGTAATGACAAAGTTTGAAAGCCAGTTTTGATATGGAAAAAAGAACAATAGAGGGATATGTGGAGCATATCATATTCCGCAACGAAGAAAACGGTTATACCGTCTTAAACTTAAAAATGAAAGGAGCGGAACTGACCTGTGTCGGCACACTTCCCGCCATCGGGGAGGGGGAACTGATCGAAGCGTCCGGAGAGGAGATCCGGCATGCTGTTTACGGCCGTCAGTTCCGCATCGATTCTTATGAAACCAAAGTGCCCGAGGATTCCGTCGCTCTGGAGCGTTATCTGGGATCCGGGGCGATCAAGGGTGTGGGAGCAGCGCTGGCCGCCAGGATTGTCCGGCGGTTTCAGGAAGATACCTTAAGGATCATTCAGGAAGAGCCGGAGCGGCTTGCAGAAGTGAAGGGGATCAGTGAGCGCAAAGCCAGAGAGATCGCTGCCCAGGTAGCGGAGAAGGCTGAAATGCAGAACGCTATGATCTTCCTGTCTCAATATGGAATTTCTCTTGGCCTGGGGGCTAAAATCTATCAGCAGTACGGGGATGGCCTGTACCGCATCTTGAAAGAAAATCCCTATAAATTAGCAGAAGATATTCAGGGCGTAGGCTTTAAGATGGCAGATGAGATCGCAGGAAAGATCGGTATTGTCGCTGACAGTGAATACCGGATCCGCAGCGCGCTGCTTTACATATTAAACCAGGCTTCTGCACAGGGGCACCTGTATCTGCCCCAGGAAATCCTCACGGCACGGGCACAGGAACTTCTGGGTATCCGGGTGGAGGAGATGTCCAAGTATCTGATGGATCTTGCCATTGACCGGAAGATCGTATTGAAAGAGCGGGAGCTTCCCAATCAGGAAAAGCAGAAGCTGGTCTATGCCGGACAGTATTATTATCTGGAACTGAATTGTGCCCGTATGCTCCATGAACTGAACGTTATCTGTGAGGAAGACAGGGAATCCGTAAGGCGTCAGCTGGAACAGATTGAAAAAAGCGCCGGCACGGAACTGGATGAGGTGCAGAGAGAAGCTGTCGTGGAGGCGGCGTGCAGCGGGCTGATGATTCTCACCGGAGGTCCCGGAACGGGAAAAACCACGACGATCAATGCGATGATCCATTATTTCGCGGCGGAGGGGCTGGATATTTTCCTGGCGGCGCCCACAGGCCGTGCGGCAAAACGGATGACGGAAACCACCGGTTATGAAGCGTGCACGATCCACCGGCTGCTGGAACTGAACGGCGGTGTGGATGACAATTCCGCCAATGTACATTTCGAGCGGAACGCATCCAACCCGCTGGAGGCGGACGTGGTGATCATCGATGAAGTTTCCATGGTGGATATCCATCTGATGCATGCCCTTCTGTGCGCCCTGGTCCCTGGAACACGGCTGATCCTTGTGGGAGATCAGAATCAGCTTCCAAGCGTCGGGCCGGGAAGCGTACTCCGGGATCTGATCCGTTCGGAATGCTTTCCGATGGTGCGACTGACCAGGATCTTCCGTCAGGCTTCCCAGAGTGATATCGTTGTCAACGCCCATAAGATCCACAATGGAGAAAAGGTGATCCTGGATAACAAGAGCAGGGACTTTTTCTTCCTGAAACGTTACGATGTCAATGTGATCCAGAAGGTGATCGTCACGCTGATCTCACAGAAACTCCCCCGGTATGTGGATGCCAAACCTCAGGATATCCAGGTGCTCACGCCGATGAGGAAAGGCGCCTTGGGGGTGGAAAGTCTCAATGTGATCCTTCAGAGATACCTGAATCCGCCGGCGCCGGAGAAAGAAGAAAAAGAGAACGGCAGCGGTGTGTTCCGGGAAGGCGACAAGGTCATGCAGATCAAAAACAACTATCAGCTGGAATGGGAGATCCGAGGGATCAACGGAGTGGTAGCTGAGCGAGGTATGGGTGTATTCAACGGTGACCTGGGCATTATCCGGAAGATCAATCCGTATGCTGAGCTGGTGACCGTGGAGTATGAAGAGGGAAGATTTGCGGAGTATACGTTCAAACAGACGGAGGAACTGGAGCTTGCTTATGCCACAACGATCCACAAGGCACAGGGAAGTGAGTACCCGGCAGTGATCATTCCGCTGCTCGGCGGACCGAGAATGCTTATGACCCGGAATCTTCTGTACACCGCGGTGACACGAGCCAGAAAATGTGTGACACTGGTGGGAAGCGATGTGACGTTTCAGGCGATGATCGAAA
Source organism: uncultured Fusicatenibacter sp. (assembly GCA_902493585.1). Classification (GTDB taxonomy): domain Bacteria; phylum Bacillota; class Clostridia; order Lachnospirales; family Lachnospiraceae; genus Fusicatenibacter. The sequence goes on from CABUPZ010000002.1 coordinate 51,514, forward strand.
ACCACATCGAGGAAAACCGCTATACGACCCTGGCGGAACGGATTGTGGAATGTAGTCGTTGATGTAGTTTACAGGTGTTGGATTTGCGGTTTGACCGACAACGCCTTTTGGCAGATGTTGGATTATGCAGTATGGCTGTCAGCGCCCTTTGCAGGCGCCGGATTGGGAGGTGCCCGATATGAAGAAAAGCGCAGAAAGTATCCTGGACTGGATATATCCGAGGCGCTGTCCGGTCTGCGACGGGATTCTTGAGAAAAAAGAGCCTTATATCTGTCGGAAATGTGCAGGAAAGCTGAAGCCGGTGGAAGAGCCGAGATGCAGGAAATGCAGTAAGCCGATCCGCTCGTGGACAGAAGAATACTGTGTGGAATGCGGCAAAGGGAAGCATGTCTACGAAAAAGGATATGCCGTTTATCCGTACCACGGACCGATTCAGGGATCGCTGATGCGTTTTAAATATGCGCAGAGACAGGAGTACGCTGGTTTTTATGCTCAGGCGATCCGTATCTACGGCGGCGATGCCATACAGAGGATGCGGTCGGAGGTGTTGGTTCCGGTGCCGATCCATAAAAAGAAACTTCGAACAAGAGGCTACAATCAGGCAGAAGTCCTTGCACGGCAGCTGGCAGAGCAGACGGGGATTCCGATGGATGCAGATCTGGTTTTGCGAAAGAAAAACACACTGCCGCAGAAAGAACTGGACCATGAAGAGCGCAGGAGAAATCTGAGAGAAGCCTTTGCTCTGAAACATCCGGAGAAAAAACTTCCGTATAAACGCATTCTTCTGGTAGATGATATCTACACGACCGGCAGTACCGTAGATGCGCTGGCGGCTCTTTTGAAACAGGCCGGTGCCGAAGAGGTCTGCTTTGTGGCGGTGGCTATCGGAAATACAGGATAACTTTTCAGGAACCGCTTTCCATCCGGCAGATATTATGATAGAATAATGAAGATGTGATCTGGCAAATACTGCGGAAAATGTCGTATGACTGATACGTCTGTTTTGCAGCCAGTATGTGATAAAGAGGAAAACCTATGCTGAATAAGGAAAGAATCCGTCAGATGACGGCTCTTGCCCGTTACGAGCAGGAGGATGGAAAAAAAGAAATGAAGATCAGCCGGTATTACCGGAACGATTATATCGGACTTATGCTGCTGAAAAATTTCTTCATTACAACGATCGGATATTTTCTGGTGATCGGTCTTTGGGCGCTGTGGAAACTGGACTGGCTCATGGATGGAATGGATTCCATGAATCTGTGGCTGCTGCTGTTTCTTCTGGCGGCGGTTTACGTGGGAATGCTGATTGTTTATTCGGCGATCACCCTTTATATTGCGGTGCAGAAACATAAACGGGCCGTGAAGAATACGAAAAAGTATACGCAGGGTCTTGGGGCGCTGCTGAGAGAGTATGGCAGAGAAGAAAGAAGGCAGCAGAACAGGAGGAATCCCGAATGACAATGTTTTTGGAACTGAAGGAAAAGCTGAAAGCAATCTATGCAGAATACGGAACGTATATCCTTCCGGCAGCCAAATTTCTGCTGGCCTTGGCAGTGTTTCTGAGCATCAATCATACGCTGAACTATGTGCCGGTGCTGGGCAACATATTTGTTGTACTGATCCTTTCACTGATCTGCGCGATCATTCCGCTGAATGGCATGGTATTCTTTGCGATGGTTATGATCCTGCTGCAGTGTACGGGAGTACATATTCTTGCGGCGGCGTTCGGGGCGGTTCTGTTCCTGACGCTGTGGGTGCTGTATCTTCGCTTTGCCTCCGGGGAAGCTTTGGCGTTGGTACTGACCCCGCTGGCATTCGCTCTGAATATTCCGGCGGCAGTCCCGATCGCTTTCGGACTGGTCAGCGGTCCCGTATCGGCGCTGTCTGTGGCATGCGGTCTGATCGTATATTATTTTATGAATCTGATCCAGGAGCGGATTGCAGTGCTTGCAGCCGGGGAGGATCTGAATATGCTGGATCTTGTGACGGCTCTTGCGGAGGGGATCTTCCAGAATGAAGAACTCCTGGTTGCAGTCATCTGCTGTACCGTTACACTTCTGGTAGTGAATCTGATCCGGAGCCTTGAGGCGGATTACGCGTGGGAGGTTTCCGTGGTTGCTGGCGGTATCGCCTATCTGGTGATCCAGCTTGCCGGCGCACTGTTTCTGGAAGTGCCGGTGTCTGTTCCGGTGCTGGTGATCGGAACGGTGGGAGCGTGTCTGATCTGCTATGTTCTCCAGCTGTTTGTGTTTGGCGGAGATTATTCCAGAAGCAAGATGTTTCGTTTTCAGGATGATGAATACTATTACTATGTGAAGGCTGTTCCGAAAATGGCAGTTGCAAATCCCGATCGAACCATTAAAAATATCAGCGAAGAAGAGAGCAAAGAAAAAGAGAAGAAAGAAGAAGTTCCGGAGGAAACAGAGATTCTGAAGGACTATGAAATTTCAAGGAAAGAGCCGGAAGAGCAGACCGTTGAAATTCCACAGGATACCATTCAGACGCAAGGAGACTCACCGGAACCGGAAATGGACCTTGAAATGGAGGATGATTACTTTGACTCTGTAGACTTTGAAGAAAAGTTGACAGATACACTGAAGAATCTGTAAAGAGAAACAGGAAACCGGAGTGACGAAGGGGAGAATCCGCTCCGCTTGATTTACAGGATAAAAAACGGGAAAAGAAGGGAAGTGACAGTGTGCAGGCAGTTTGGAATTGGATAACGATACGTTTATCGGAGATAACGCTTCCGAAGCCCATAGAATTTATTGATATCGTACAGATTTTGCTGATCGCATATTTTGTGTACCATCTGATCCGATGGGTGCAGAACACGAAAGCGTATACACTGTTAAAAGGTATCCTGGTAATCCTGGCATTTTTTGCGATAGCAAGTATCTTTCAGATGCAGACGTTTCTGTATCTGCTTGGAGCGCTGGGAGGGGTTGCGCTGACAGCTCTCGTTATTATTTTCCAGCCGGAACTGCGAAGGGCAGTGGAACAGCTTGGCGAAAAAACGCCGCTGGCCTCCATTACGCTTCCGGGATCATCGGAAAAAGAGGAGCGATTCAGCGATAAGACGGTCAACGAGCTTGTGCGTGCAAGTTTTGAAATGGGAAAAGTGAAAACCGGAGCTTTGATCGTCATTGAAAGAAATATTACACTGGAAGAATTTGAAAAAACCGGAATTGCAGTGGATGGAATTGTGTCCAGCCAGCTTTTGATCAATATTTTTGAACACAATACGCCGCTGCACGACGGTGCGGTGATTGTCCGGGGAGACAGGATCGTATCGGCGACTTGTTACCTTCCACTGTCAGATAACATGACCCTGAGCAAGGATCTTGGCACCCGCCACAGAGCGGGCGTAGGAGTCAGTGAGGCGACAGATTCCTTTACGATCATCGTTTCTGAAGAAACCGGCAATGTTTCCTACGCAGTGGGCGGTGAGCTGACGAAAGGCGTAACGCCGACGGAACTGAGGGAGCAGCTCCATCTGATCCAGGACCTTCCACATAAACAGGACGGCGAGGACGGAAAAGGAAAACGCCGGATCCGGAGACGAAAAAAAGAAAGGGCGGGTGAATCATGAAAGAAAAGATATTGAACAACCTGCCGCTTAAAATTGCGTCCGTGATCATTGCAATCATTATCTGGTATGCAGTGACGGACATCAGTGATCCGATCATCACCAGAACTTTTACGGACATTCCGGTACAGATTACCAATGAATCTTATATCGCGGAAGGGCGGAAGACTTATCAGGTATCGGCGCAGTATCAGACCATGGCGGTATCTATAAGAGGGAACCGGTCCCTGGTCAACAAAGTGCAGGTAGAAGACATCACGGTGACAGCGGATCTGACCCAGATCGTTACGATGGAAACCGATCCGGTCTATGTGCCTGTCACTGCGACATGTGCAGGAATTTCGTCGGAAAATATCCATACACAGACAGCAACCATACCCATCGAGATCGAAGATGTGGACAGCGCCAGATTTCCGATCAGCGTCGATGTAGGAGACACCAGCCCGGCAAAGGAATATGAAATAGGAAGCAGAACGACCGATCCAGAAACAATTTCTATTTCCGGTCCGGAATCCCTGATCAGCAAGATCAGCAGCGTGGTGGCAAAGGTGGATGTCAGCGGCATGTCGGAGTCCGGAACGGTAAAGGGAACGCTGGTTGTGATCGATAAAAACCTGGACGAAATGACAGAGACTCAGATGAATTTCCTGAATTTCGAGACCGGAAGCCGTGAGATTGATGTTGCGATTGAACTTTGGAGAAAACAGACCGGAGTCCAGCTGAAAGCTGAGTACAGCGGAACACCGGAACACGGCTATCAGGTGACAGATATCACCACGACGCCGGAGGAGATCACCGTTGCGGGATCCGAGGAAGCGCTGAGTGAACTTGCAGCCAATGGAAATGTGGTTACCATACCGGCAGATTTGATCAATATCGACGGTCAGAGCAAGGATACAGACATCACGGTGAATATTGATGAACTGCTGACCGACGAACCGGAGATGAAAATTACCAGTTCCGCGGAAACCGTGACCGTGCATGTATCAATTCTTCCGAATGGAAGTAAGGAATTCCAGCTGGATGTAGATCAAATCCAGACGAAAAACCTGGCAAGCAATCTGACGGTTCTCTATGATCAGACACAGATACCTGTGCGCATCAAAGCATCAGACGAAAATCTGGAAAAGTTTGATACCTCAATGCTGATTGCGACAATTGATCTGAGCGGAAAGACCGCAGGAGACTACGAGGTTCCGGTCCAGATCCAATTACCGAATAATTATGAACTGGTCAATGGAGATGACGAAGAAACTGAGAAGAATGAGGTGACTGTGACAGTGCATCTGAAGGAAAAGACAGATACTTCTGCAAGAACCTCTGAAAATGCCAATTAGGAGGAAACAAAAATGGTAAGCAGGAAAGTTACCGTGACAAATCCGACAGGACTGCACCTTCGTCCGGCAGGGAATCTTTGTAAAGAGGCGATGAAGTATAAATCAATGATAACATTCCAGTTCCGTGATACTACGGCCAATGCCAAGAGCGTACTCAGCGTGCTTGGCGCCTGTGTCAAAAGCGGAGATGAGATTACGCTGATCTGCGAAGGCGAAGATGAACAGGAAGCGCTGGAAGCGCTGGCAGCCGCAGTGGAAAGTGGACTGGGAGAACAGAACTGACGGACAGATACCATATAGGAAAACAGAAGCAGAACACATCTGAAAACTTTCGGAAGGAAAGTGCAGATGTGTTCTGCTTTTTTTTTTTTTTTTGTGGACAGCAGTGTGGGCAGAAAATTTTAAAAACAGAACAATACACAGAAGACGGACGGAGAAGTGGTATGAAATGGGGCGAAAGCTGTGAAAAAGAGTTATGAAAGAAAAAAAGACTGAAAATAAGTGGATAAACAGAAAAAATATATCAAAAAATGTGCTTAACGAAAAAGACATAAAATTGTCAAATATGGATAACATATTGCGGTTTACCAGAGGATATGATAAAATGAAGGCTACATAATATAAAAGAGTAACCGGGGGGAGTTCCTGCGATGTATCAGCAAAAGCAGAAGTTTCAGAATTTACTTTTAATGATTATTGATGCGGTTTGCATCGTGGCAAGTTATCTTTTCGCAAGTTTTTGTAGGCTGAAGTTCAGACCAAATCCAATGGGGCTTTCGATGAATGATGTAATGGGAAGTTTGTGGCTGGTCTTTTTAGCCTATTTTTGTGTGTTCATATTTTTTAATATGAATCAGTATCTGATGCAGAGAGACAAATACGAAGAATTCATCTATGTTATCAAGGTGAATATTTTCGTGTCGGCTGTTTTGGCAGTTATTTTTTTCCTGGCCCGTGAAATGGATTTCTTATCCAGAGGCGTATGGCTTGTTACCGTGTTGTGTAATGTTATTTTGATGTATATTGGACATTTGGCGGCAAAGAAAATTCTGAAAAAGCAGTATGCACTTGGAGGAAAGCAGCATATGTATCTGGTCACGACCAATGACCGGGTGGATAAAGTGCTGTCACAGCTTGAAGAAGCGGAGGAACTGAATTTCTATACGGTGCGTATTGCGATTCTGGATGTGGACCGCAGGGGAGAGAGTATCAAAGGATTTCCTGTTGTGGCTACTTTTGAGGATTTGTATGAAGATGCCAGAAAAGAAGTGGTGGATGTTGCGTATATCAATATTTCCTATTCTACCGGAAAGTCTTTGGAAAATTGTATCAGTGAATTCGAGAAGATGGGAATTACGGTACAGCTGAATATCAATGTGCTGGAAGGGCAGGAAGGTTTTGGAAAACAGATTGATATGATCGGAGATTATCCGGTGGTAAGTTTTGCCCCGCGTTTTTTTGATTATAATAAGCTGGTGATGAAACGGATCATTGACATTGTTGGAGCTCTGGTAGGGCTTGCCATTACAGGTGTTGTGACGATTTTCCTGGCACCAATTCTGAAACTGGAGTCCCCGGGACCTTTGGTCTTCAAACAAAAACGAGTAGGGAAAAACGGACGGTATTTTTACATTTACAAATTCCGTTCCATGTACAAAGACGCAGAAGAGCGGAAAGCCGCCTTGATGGAGAAAAATGAGATGAAGGGTCTGATGTTTAAGATGACGGATGACCCGCGGGTGACGAAAGTCGGAAAATTCATCCGTGCCACCAGTATTGATGAGCTTCCGCAGTTCTGGAATATTCTGAAAGGCGATATGAGCCTGGTGGGAACAAGACCGCCGACTGTAGATGAGTTCCAGCAATACGAAGCGCGGCATAAACGCCGCCTAAGCATGAAACCAGGCCTGACAGGCATGTGGCAGGTGAGCGGACGCAGCAATATTGAAGATTTTGAGGAAGTTGTCCGCATGGATCTGGATTACATCGACAACTGGTCGCTGCAGCTGGATGCTAAGATTATTTTAAAGACCATTGTCGTTATATTTAAAAAAGTAGGAGCAAAATAGCAAATAGGAGAGAAAAGATGAAAAAGTATGATTATGTATTAGTAGGAAGCGGACTGTATTCCGGAGTGATCAATTATCTGGCGCATCAGGAGGGCAAAAAATGTCTTGTTATTGAAAAACGTGATCATATCGGAGGAAATGTGTATTGTGAAGACATCGAGGGAATCCATGTGCACAAATATGGCGCGCATATTTTTCATACCAGCAATAAAAAGGTCTGGAATTTTGTAAATTCTCTGGTAGAATTTAATCGGTATACCAATTCACCGATTGCCAATTATAAGGGTGAGATTTACAATATGCCGTTCAATATGAACACTTTCAGCAAAATGTGGGGCGTTCGCACGCCGGACGAAGCAAAAGCAAAAATCGAGGAACAGCGGGCAAGTATTCCGGGAGAGCCGAAAAATCTGGAAGAACAGGCGATCAAGCTGGTGGGAACAGACATTTATCAGAAACTGGTAAAGGGTTACACGGAAAAACAGTGGGGCAGAGACTGTAAAGATCTGCCAAGCTTTATCATCAAAAGGCTTCCGGTACGTTTTACCTATGACAATAACTATTTCAACGACGCTTACCAGGGGATTCCGATCGGCGGATACAATGTGCTGATCGATAAGCTATTTGAAGGCGCGGATATTGAGACCGGCGTTGATTTTCTGGAGAAGAAAGAGAAGTATATGGAGATGGGCGACAGAGTCGTTTATACCGGTGCGATTGATGCGTACTATGACTTCTGTCTTGGAAAGCTGGAATATCGTACGGTACGGTTTGAAACAGAAGTTCTGGATATGGAAAATTACCAGGGTGTTGCGGTTGTCAACTATACAGACAGGGAGACGCCTTATACCCGTGTGATCGAACATAAGCATTTTGAGTTTGGCACACAGCCGAAGACAGTTATCTCAAAAGAGTATTCGACAGACTGGAAGGAAGGTATGGAGCCGTACTATCCGGTGAACGATGAGAAAAATCAGACGTTGTATCAGGAATACGCGAAAAAGGCAGCGGAAGAAGAAAAAGTGATTTTTGGCGGCCGTCTGGGTGAGTATAAGTATTATGATATGGACAAGGTAATAGAATCGGCAATGAATATGTGGGAGAAGATCAAGTAATGAAGATTACCGTCATTGTTGCAGTGCATAAAAAATATCGGATGCCGAAGGAGAAATGTTATCTTCCGCTTCATGTGGGAAGAGAAGGCAAAGCGGATATTGGTTTTGTCGGAGATAATACCGGTGATAATATTTCCCAGAAAAATCCATATTATTGTGAATTGACCGGATTGTACTGGATGTGGAAAAATATGGATTCTGATTATATGGGACTGGTACACTATCGAAGATATTTTGCGGGAAAACAAGGAGCGGGACATGGTGATAAATTTAATCAGATCTTGACAGAAAAAGAAATCAAGAGCCTTTTGATGAAGAGCGATATTATTCTGCCAAAAAAGAGACGCTATTATATTGAAAATTTGTATTCGCATTATGCACATACCCATTATGCGGAGCATTTGGATTATACCAGAGAAATTCTGTTGGAGAAATGTCCGGAGTATGTTTCAGCTTTTGATAAAGTAATGAAACGTACTTACGGACATATGTTCAATATGTTTATTATGTCCCGCAAAAAATGTGATGCTTACTGCAGCTGGCTGTTTCCGATTCTCACGGAACTGGAACACAGAATTGACTATGAAAATTATGATTCGTTTCAGGCAAGGTTGTTTGGAAGGGTCAGTGAGCTGTTGCTGGATGTCTGGATGGAGAAGAATGGATACTCGTATCAGGAAGTTCCGGTGATCAGCATGGAACAGGTAAACTGGCTGCATAAGGGCGTGTCTTTTTTGCTGGCAAAGTTTTCTGGGAAAAAGTATGATGCAAGTTTTTGAGAGAAAGATGATTGTAAGATGATGGAAAAAGAAAATCCCCAAATCAGTGTAATTATACCGATTTATCATGTGGAAATTTCATTATTGGAAAGATGTCTGAATGGACTGGAAAAGCAAACGGAGCAGGACTTTGAAGTCCTGCTAGTTTTTGATGAAGATATGTCAAAATATAATAGCCTGGTGGAAAAGTACATAAAACGAAAGCTTAAAATTAAGGCCATGGAAAGAGAACATCAGGGAGTGTCTGCGGCAAGAAATAAAGGGATTCAGAACGCAGAAGGAAAATGGATCGCTTTTGTTGATGCGGACGATTGGCTGGAAGATGGCGCACTCAAAATACAGCTGAAAGCAGGGGAAGATCAAAACGCAGATATTGTGATGGGAGAACACCTAATGGAATATGGCACAACATCACAATTGCACCAATATCTGAAAAGTACAAGGGTGTTTGAAGGTGGGAATAAAGAGACTTTTGAAAAAGATATCCTGAAACCCCAAACAGGTGCAGGATTTGTATGGGGAAAATTATTCCGGAGAGAATTTTTAGTAGAAAATAAAATATACTTCAATGAGAATCTATCAGCGGCCGAGGATGCAGAGTTTATGTTTCGGGCCGCCTGTGATGCAAAACGCATTGTATATATCACGGAGCTTTGTTATCACTACTGGTACAATGCCTCTTCCGCAGTACGGCGATATCAGAAAGATTATGTGCAGAAATATGTAAAGTCGATGAAGGCTTTGGAAAAAGATATCGATGAGAGAAAAGACAAAGAATACTGTCGGGAAACTTATTATAGCTGTGTTTTATATCATCTGCTGCTGATTGTAATTAATTATTCTTTCCATCCACAGTCAGGCCTAAAGGGAAAAGAACAGATCAGAGCGTTCAAAAAGCTGTTAAAACAGCCGATGTTTGATACAGCGTTAAAACATATTCATTTCGAGGATTTTTCCAAGACGCGGCAAATAACTCTGGCATGTATAAAGTGTCATTTTTATTTCGGCGTAAGAATGATAGCAAAAATCAGACATAGACAGTTTAAAAACTATTCGAAAAGATAGGGAATGAAGTTGATGAAAAGAGTACTGGTATTTGGAATTACGGAGAACCCTGGCGGGATTGAAAGCGTGATTATGAATTATTATCGCAGAATTGACAGAAATAAGATACAATTCGAGTTCTTATGCAATACAAAGATTGTTGCGTATGAAGAGGAGATAAAGTCTTTAGGTGGGATAATCCATAGAATACCTGCAAGAAGAGATGGGAGAAAAGAGTTCGCAGAAGCATTGGAGACATTTATGCAGGAAAACTCGAAGAAGTATTGTGCAATCTGGGTAAATGTCTGCAGCCTGGCAAATATTGATTATTTAAAAGCCGCTAAGAAGTTTGGCATCCCCAAGAGAATCATTCACTGTCACAATGCAGATAATGGGGACAGTTTTTTAAGAGGGCAGCTGCACAAAATAAATCGCGCGCAAATCAATAAGTATGCAACAGATTTCTGGTCCTGTTCGGATGAGGCTTCAAAATGGTTTTTTGGTGAAAAAAATATGAGAAGTGAAAAATATAAATTGATTTATAATGCAGTTGATCCCGATAAATTTCTTCCGGACGCGGACGTGCGGGAAAAATACAGAAAAGAATTGAATTGCGAAGATAAGATTGTCATTGGACATATAGGACGCTTTCATTTTCAGAAAAATCATAAGTTTGTGCTGGAAATCATGAGAGATTTAGTGAAAGCAGAAAAGAATGTGGAACTGCTTCTGATCGGTCAGGGAGAGCTGATGGAGGAGATGAAAACAAAGGTTTCTGATTATGGCCTGGAAGAAAATGTACAGTTTTTAGGAGTGCGTTCCGATATTCCGCAGTTATATCAGGCGATGGATCTGTTTTTGTTTCCATCCGTATTTGAAGGATTGCCGATCGTATTGCTGGAGGCGCAGGCAAATGGTCTGCCATGTGTAGTTTCGGATACCATTACGAAACAGATAAAGATCAACGATAATCTCTATTTTAAAAAACTTACAGATACATCCGAGGACTGGGCTGATTTCATTTTAAATACAGCGGTGAAGAAAGGGAGGGTTACGCAGGATAAATTCTTAAAGTCACCCTACAATATAAAATTACAGACAGAAATACTGGAAAAGCTTTTGACAGAGTGAAAGGGAAGAGAATGGGGAAGTATTGTGTTGTAGAAAAGAATTTTATTGAAAATCATGCGGGATCCAAAGCAAGAAATGATATCGCAGATATCCTGGTAAGGGAAGGATGGGAACCGCTGGTCGTACATCACAGTGAAGAAAAAGGGACTTTGGATAAAATCAAGATGCTTTTTCTTACAAGAAATGATTGGAGTAAAATTTATCATAAGATTCCGGAACATTCAGAATTGCTGATTCAATATCCGTTGGCAATGTATCCGAAAGTGAGTACTGTAGCAATCCCTTTTTTAAAAAAAATAAAAAGAAAAAATGTGAAATTGACCTTTTTGATTCATGATTTGGACAGTTTGCGCGGAGTATATACAAATGGAGAAAGGGAATTTCTAAGTACGGCAGATGTGATCATCGCCCATAACCCTGTCATGGTTGATTATTTAAAACAAAGTGGCTATAGCGATAAGGAAATTCGTTCCTTGAATATTTTTGACTATCTGGCAAAAGATACTATGGCTGGTCGGAAAGCTGGAGAGAAAACAGAGGTTGTTATAGCAGGAAATTTAAAAAGGGAAAAAGCGGGCTATGTATATCGGCTGAACGAAGTGGAAGGAGAGATACAGTTTCGTTTATATGGTCCCAATTATGATGGGGAAACCCAAGGGAAAAATGTAAAGTATTGTGGACAGTACAAGCCGGAAGAGCTGCCGGAGAAGCTGGAAGGTGGTTTTGGCCTTGTTTGGGATGGCGACGATCTTGGAGGCTGTACAGGTGTATTTGGGGAATATATGAAATATAATAATCCGCATAAGACATCGTTATATTTAGCCAGCGGATTGCCGGTGATTATCTGGGAAAAGGCTGCAATGGCGAAGTACATCGAACAAAATAATCTTGGCATAGCGGTAAGGGAGATTAATGAAATACCATCGAAATTGAAAAGCTTGTCTGAAGAGGACTACAGGATGATGAAATCAAATGTGGAAGTTGTTGGAAAACAGCTGCGCCAGGGGAAAATGTTGATAGCGGTATTAGGAAAGTAAATGGTAAGTACAAGGAGCAAACGGATGAATAGGATATTTTATAGTGCATATGTTCTTTATGTGGTTGCTACTGTATTACAATCAACAATGTTTACAGAATACGCTTTTTTGGCAAACGTATTTGTTATAATGCGATATATATCTTTTGGAGTAGCAGGAGTAAAAATTGCAGCAGACTTATATTACCAATACAGCCTGGAAAATAAGTCAAAAATTAGTTTGATTGGAAGAACCTCAACGAAAAAATTCATTGGATATTTCGTTCTTATGGTAATTCTTGGAATTGCAGCGTTGGTTACAGATGACAGTACATTATTATTTGTAAGCGTACTGCTGATTGCTTCCCAGGGGATTGAATTTGATGACATTGCCAGGAAAACGCTGTGGTTACAAAGTATATTAATGGGAATTGTTGTTGTGAGCAGTTCTTTCAACATCATTCCTGACCTGTTGTTTAAAAGAGAGGACATTCCTATCCGCCATGCATTGGGTTATACATATCCCAGTGTGATGGTAACGAGTTGTTTGTTTATCTTTTTATTATACTTATGGTTAAAAAATTCCTCTTTATCAAATCAGGAATTTGCAGCGGCAGAAATATTTAATTTTCTGGTTTATAAGTTGACCGACAGCAGAATGGGATTTTTGACCTTTGGAGTTATCGCAGCAATCTTATGGATGATTGGGAAAAAACCAATACGTGAGTGGATTCAAAAAGCAGGATCCAGAGCTGGAAATAAGGTGAAAAAGTTCGGGGGCAATATTTACGATTACCTGGCGGTATACTTATCCGCTGGACTATTGTTGCTTTGTATTACAATGCCCTTGTCCATTACTCAATTAATAAATAATCTGTTGACAGATAGAATCCGGCTGACGGCAAACGCTATTCGAAATTATGGTATTCACCTTTTCGGAAGTAATATAGAATGGATTGGTTTTGGAGGTTCAACGGATACAGACAGTCTTTTGGCGAGGTATAATTTTGTCGATTCATCCTATGGATATATACTGGTTAATTTTGGAATTATAATATTCTGTATCACGATTTTTTTGTTTGTTATCTGCAGCAAATATTTAAGGAAAACAGAAGGAAAGATCAGATGCTTTATTTTTGGAATAGTACTTTTATATTGTTTTATTGAGCCACGTTTATTAGAAGTACATGTGAATACATTTTTATTTTTATTAGTGCCGGCATTAACCGAATTTATAAACAAACATGCAAATAACAAAACAAATAGGAAAGTATTATTATGGCGAAAATAAAATCAGTTAAATTTAATTTTATAATGAACAGTATACTTACGGCATCAGCAATGATATTTCCTATTATTACATATCCTTATGTGTCGAGAATCTTGCAGCCGGAAGGAATTGGAACGGTATCGTTTGCCAATTCTGTTATCACATACTTTTCGATGTTTGCTCAATTGGGCATTCCGATGTACGGCATTCGGGCCTGCGCTAAGGTACGGGATGATAAGGAAAAACTTACGAGAACCGTGCAGGAAATCATGATTATAAACGTGATTACCTGTTTGATCGTGTATACAGCTTTTTTGGGTTCCTTGTATTTTGTTCCGCAGTTTCGTCAGGAAAAAACTCTGTATCTTATCATGGGGTCGTTAATTTTATTTAATACGATCGGCGTGGAATGGCTTTACAAAGGGCTGGAGCAATACAGTTATATAACGGTAAGATCAATCGTATTTAAGTTTATTGCTTTGCTGGCGATGTTTCTTTTGGTTCATGAAAAAAGAGATTATGTAATTTATGGCGGTATTACGATCTTTGCCGCTGCAGGATCCAATGTTCTGAATTTTATTAATTTAAGAAAATATGTCTATCTCCGTCCAGTGGGAGAATATAATTTCCGACAGCATATCAAGCCGATTTCTGTTTTTTTCGCAATGTCTATTGCAACTACCGTATATACAAATATGGATAATGTAATGCTTGGTTTTATAAAAGGAACAACAGAGAACGGATACTATGATGCAGCGGTAAAAATAAAAAATATTCTTGTCAGCTTTGTTTCTTCCTTGGGTACGGTTCTTCTTCCAAGAGTTTCTTATTATATCGAAACCGGAGAAAAGGAGGAGTTTTCAAGAATTACAAAAAAGGCATTAAATTTTGTGTTCTTGCTGTCGGTACCTCTGTGTGTTTATTTTATCATCTTTGCCAGACCATCCATTTATTTATTATCAGGTACATTGTTTGAAAATTCCATTCTGCCTATGAGACTGATCATGCCAACGTTGATTTTTATTGGTCTTACAAATATTATCGGACTGCAGATCCTTGTACCGTTAGGAAAAGAAAATCAGGTACTCTATTCAGAGATTGCAGGAGCTGTGGTGAATATTATTGTAAATATGATCCTGATCCCTCGAATGGGGGCAGCAGGAGCGGCAATAGGAACTGTGTTGGCGGAAATCATGGTATTTATTGTACAGGTGTATGCGTTAAAAGGCGTAGTGGTCAAGATACTAAAAAAGATTTCTTATTGGAAAATAGCGATTGCTTTAGTATTGGCAAGCTTTTCTTCTGTTTGGGTGAGTAGTATGAACTGGGGAAATTTTTTAGTACTGTTATGTTCGGCATTATTATTTTTTGGAGTATATGTGCTTACGTTGATCGGTTTCAGAGAGAAATTGGTGAAGGAAATTTTAGATGATATGCTGAGGATAATAAAAAAGGATAAATAAAATAGAATTATTCATAAGAAAGTTTAACATAGGAGAAGGTTAGGATGGAAACAGCGGAGTAGCAATATTGAGGTATTACGGATAATTGCTATGCTTTTAATTGTAATGCACCACTATTCTTTGCATAGCAATCTTCTGTTTGAACCGACGTCTATTCAGTTAAATCATATTTTTATTCAGATCTTGCAGGTTGGAGGAAAAGTAGGGGTTGCAATCTTCGTCCTGATCATGGGATATTTCTCAGTTTACTCAGGATATAGAAAGAAAAAGGCAGTGAACTTGTGGGCGGAAATTTGTTTCTATTCTGTAAGTGGAATGTTTATCGTTTCTTTGTTGAATGGAACGTTGAGCAGTCTTACAGTAAAACAAATTATATACGCATTTTTCCCTATAACCTCTTTTCAGTACTGGTTTGCAACAACATATTTTATTTTATATCTTTTGGTGCCATATATAAATAAAATGATCATAAATTTGTCCTCATCAGAGTTAAGAAAACTGATTTGCATATTGCTGATTATTTGGTCAATTGTTCCGACTTTTTTTGAATTAAGTGTGGTGTATTCACAATTAGGATTATTTGTATTACTGTATTTAATTGGCGCATATATAAGATTATTTCCCGATAAATTCACTACAAATTTTAAGTACGGATTGGCAACGGCTACAGGAATTTATATTTTTTACATTGTGTGTATCATAGTTTTTGATTATGTTGGAAAATACAATTCTCTTTTATGTAAGTACGCTACGTATGGAGCGGAAGAGAATAGTATTTTCACGATTATATGTGCAGTGTCATTATTCTGCTGTTTCAAAAATCTAAAGATAAAAAATAATAAATATATAAATTCTTTTGCCAAATCCATGTTTGGAGTTTATTTGATCCATGATAATAATTATGTAAGATATTTTTTATGGAGAGATGTTTTTAAGAGTAATGAAATGATGCATTCAAGATTCTTTATTTTATATTCTATGGTGATCATTTTTCTCGTGTTTTTTGGAAGCTTTTTTATTGATGTTTTTCGAAGAGAAGTCTTAGTAAAAAGGGCATTACCCAAAAGAGTGAAAGATAAATTTGTTAAATAAATAGGAGAAAAGGTTATGAATAAAATTTCGGTTGTTGTATCGGTGTACAATGAAGAATTATCAATTAGAGAATTTTATAAAGCAGCACAGCCGATATTGGAGAAAAGTCATTGGGATTATGAACTTATTTTTGTAAATGATGGCAGTGTTGACAAAAGTTATTCCATATTGTGCGAACTGGCAAAAACAAATAAAAAGGTTCGTGTAATAAATTTTTCGCGAAATTTTGGACATGAAGCGGCTATGATAGCCGGGATTGATTATGCGAGCGGAGATGGCATTGTCTGTATGGATGCTGATCTGCAGCACCCGCCGGAAAGTATTCCTCAAATTATACAGAAATTCGAAGAAGGGTATGATGTCGTATCGATGATCCGGTCTTCGAGAGAGGATGGAGGTTTGATCAAGAAAATAACATCCTCATTATTTTATAAAGTTTTAAACTGTTTATCGCCGATAAAATTTGAAAACAATGCCTCTGACTTTTTTGCTTTATCCAGGCAGGTTGCGGATGTTTTGCGCAAAGAGTATCGCGAAAAAGTTCGATATCTTCGGGGCTTTGTTCAGAGCGTTGGCTTTAACAAAACAACCTTAGAATATACAGCCAGAAGCAGAGTGGCAGGGGAGAGTCATTATAATCTGAGTAAGTTGATCAAGTTTTCTATGACTACCTTATGCAGCTTTTCAGATATGCCATTGAGACTTGGGATGTATACGGGTGGTTTTGTTGGCTTATGCGGACTGATCTTGATGATATACACGATCATATGCAAAATTGCATTTGATACACCGGTAGGATACGCTACGATTATTGTCACGCTGTGTTTTATGTTTGCAATCGTACTTTTGGTTATTGGAATCATAGGACAATATATTTCTGTACTGTTCAGCGAAATAAAAAATCGTCCTATTTACATTGTTAAGAATATAGTTAATTCTGATGAATCATGTAATGAAGACGCTAATGAGGAGTAAAGTATGCGGCAGCGAAGTAAAATCACCGGTTTCCCAAATAAATACAGTAATTTAGTACTGTACGGCACAGCTTTCTGCAGCGTTTTTCTTTTGCTATGGCTATTTTTTTATTTGAACTCGTACGCTCCGTTTGGAGAAAACAGCATGGCATGGAACGATGCAGATATACAATATTTGGATTTCTTTGCTTATTTTAAAGATGTTCTGGCAGGCCGAAACGACATAGGATATACATTTAGTAAAGAGCTTGGAGGGACGAATATTGGCACGTATAGTTATTATCTCGCCTCGCCGTTTAATTTACTTGTAATATTCTTTCCAAAGACTGAATTACACACTTTTTTTGATTTGCTGGTGTCGCTTAAATTAAGTACAGCCGCTGTAACGTGTGCATTCTTTTTCAGACACAGATTTTCGGAAAAGTTACAGGCAAAGTATATCATTTTATTGTCTGTGGCATATGCATTCATGCAATACAATATAACACAATGCAGTAATATGATGTGGCTGGATGGAGTGTATATGCTGCCATTGATTCTGCTTGGGGTCTATAAACTTATTGCCACGAATCATCTGTATTTTCTTAGTATTTCCGTTGGTCTTGCGATTATCTTCAATTGGTATAGTGCAGGTGCGGATTGTCTCTTCGCAATTATCTGGTTGTTCTTTGAAATGTTTTTTTTGAATGACTGTATGGAGCACGTGGAGCGAAAAATCAGAACATATTTTGGGAAAGTGATATGGTTTGGCTGTGCAATGATCATGGGAATTGTTTTAAGCGCAGTTTTGTTTTTCCCAACAGTTTTTGCGATGAAAGGAAGTGGGGAGGGAACATTCGACTGGGACTTAATCCAAAATGAGTTTATTGGAGATCCAATGTCAGCAATTCAAAACTATACGTTGGGGGCTACAAGCTCACAGGGAAGTGTAGCTTTATTTTGTGGAAGTTTAGCTGTGATCGGATGTGTATGTTTCTTTTTCAGTAAAAGGATCCAAATAAAACGAAAACTTGTGGCAGGAATCATGCTATGTGTATCGGTAATGTGTTTTTATTGGAAACCTCTTGCGGTTACCTTTTCATTGTTCAAACAGGTGGACAGCTATTGGTACCGATATTCTTATGTGGCAATTTTTCTTATTCTGTTCCTTGCCGCTTGTTTCTTTGAAAAATCGGAAAATGAAGAAATTGAAACGCCGTATTTATTTCTTAAATGTTCAATCATGTTCACCGCGCTTCTGCTTATTTTAAATTATGCAAACCCGGTGTGGAACACAAAATATGTATATACTACTGCAGCGTTTCTTTTGATTACAGGAGTTCTTTTCGAGTGGCCATCACTGGTAAATTCAAAGAAAAAAGCAAAGGTGATCAGTGCAGCGTCTGTTTTGCTGGCGGGTGTTGTGGTAATTGAATTATTTGTGAATCTC
This sequence comes from uncultured Fusicatenibacter sp., assembly GCA_902493585.1. GTDB lineage: Bacteria > Bacillota > Clostridia > Lachnospirales > Lachnospiraceae > Fusicatenibacter. The sequence continues at coordinate 69,821 of CABUPZ010000002.1, forward strand.
CATCTGCTGACGGAGCATTATCGGGTAAGTAATGTGGAATCATTTAAGGACTATACGGCTCAGGCGGTGGAACAGACGGAGAGGATTCAGCAATATGACAGTGGCACGTATCGTATTTCTCAGACGGCCACGAGAAATATGGGTGAAAATGGTGTGACAGCGTATTATAATGGAGCGATGGCGTATAACTATAAATCAATTACGGAATATACCTCAGCGCCGGATGGACGGCAGATGGATTTCCTTACCCGATTAGGCTATCGCTGTGAAGGAATAAATATGCAGATTGTAAACACTTCAGTGCTTGGTGCAGATTCTTTACTGGGGGTAAAATACATTTTATCGCCGTATGCAATCAATGGTCTGGAAACAGTGGAGGAATTGGGAAGTTATAACGGAAAGACAGTATATGAAAATCCCTATTCTCTTCCCATGGCGTTTGTCTATGATTCAACGGAATCAGGAACAAACACAGAATATACCAATCCATTTGAATACCAGAATGAATTGTTTTCTGAACTGGCAGGAGAACAGGTTGAAATTTATCAGAAACTCAATTTTGAACGGAATGAGAGCAATAATACGTTTACGTATGTGGTGGAGGTTCCGGAAGGCAATTATGCATTATATGGAAATCTTCCATGGAATTCAATCATGAGTGCCAGCGTTGGTATAGAGGGAGAAAAGGAGTTTGCTTATGCAAGCTGGCTGTCGCCAAGTGTGTTTTATATACCGTCTGACCATGAGGACAAACAAGTGACAGTGACATTGACAGCGGCGACCATGGATCTTAGCGATGAACAGTTCTATGCGTTGAATCTCGACGAGCTGGAACGCGTTACTCAAATGATTTCCAAGGGAGAAGTGGAAAATCTTCAGATGGAAAATGGATATGTGTCATGTGCTGTGGAAGCAGAAAAAGATGATAGGCTTTTCTTATCCGTTCCATATCATGAGGGATGGACAATCTTACTGAATGGAGAAGAAATAGAGCCGGAGTTATTTGGAGACTGTCTTCTTTCGATTCCATTGACGGATGGAACAAATCAGGTTGAAATGGTATATCATGTTCCTATGTTGAAAACCGGAGCAGTGGTTTCTTGTGCCGGAATTTTTATTCTGGGATATTCGGCAGTCTACAGAAAAAAGAAGAGAATGCTTAAGGGAAAAGTTTTAGAACGGAGTTGAGGAAATATGAAACTAATTGATAAGACTACAATAAAATTTTTACTGGTCGGAGTAATCAATACGATTGTTGGGACAAGCATTATGTTTTTGCTGTATAATGTTGGGCATATGAATTATTGGGTTTCTTCAGCAGCTAACTATATTGTAGGCAGTATTGTAAGCTATTTTTTAAATAAATACTTTACGTTTCAGAATAAAGAAAAGTCGGTAAAACAGATTGTAAGATTTGTTGTCAATATATCAGTATGTTATCTGCTGGCGTATGGTATTGCACGGCCACTGATTCGTGCAATCTTCAGCTTTGCAGAAAAAACTGTACAAGACAATGTTGCCATGTTGGCGGGAATGTGCCTCTTTGTGGGCTTTAATTATCTTGGCCAGAGATTTCTGGTTTTTAAAGAGCAAAAATAATTATTCGATTGGAATGTTCGTGAATCATATGATCAGAGGAGAACACGAAAATGCCCCACTTAACCAACCTCCCTCCCGACTCACCCGAAGAAATTTCCATGTTAAATGAAATCTTCGAGCAGCAGGTTTTTGAACTATGCATACACGAAGAAAACGGCCAGAAAGCATATTACATCCCCTACATGATGAACGATGCCCTGGAATGTTATCTGGTCCTGGAACACTGCCGGATGACCGGAGAATACCAACCGGAAGCGAATGAGGAACCATGCACCGGCCATCTGGAAGAAAAGGACGGTATGTTTGGCCTGATCGTCCGACAGGGGCAGGATCGGGTATTTACCCTGTGGTTCCGCTCCATACAAAAAGTCCTGAAATGCTATCAGTATCACGCCATCGGTCATTTCTGGCAGAAAGGTCAGGAGCAATGGCGGCGCCTGGTATACATCCTGGGAACCATTCATGACAAATACCAGTACCTTGGGGAAGAGGTATGCAGCAGAGAAGAACAGGAGCTGATGAAACTGGCAGAATTTTCTCCGCTGCGCAGATGGTCCCCGCTGGGAGATCCGGCAGAATCGCCGGCACCCTCTTCGGAAGCAGGAATAGAATCAATGAAAGCGCTGGCACGGGAGGCAGGAGACAGAACGTACGAACGTCTGCTTATGTTTTATGAAAAGTTTCCATGGCCGTTCCTTGGAAAGCTGCTGGCAAAACAACTGACAGATCCGGGACGAACGGGGATTTACGAACTTCTGGAAAAGAAGATACAGTCTGCATCGGAAAAATATCCGCCCAGGGATTATGGAAAACAGTGCAATACAGAAATGCAGTGTAAGAGGAAGCAGGCGGATGAAGCGCTGAAGCGCCTGGGATTTGACGGAACGTATCCCGAGTACCGGAAAAAGAATATCGGTGTTATCGCGATGGAAGAGCATCCTTTTACTGTGATGGAATCGGAAGAATTTCAGTTTCGCATCCGTTTTATGGTATCTATATGTCCGAAAGGATATTGGTCCAGAAATGGCGGATTCTTCCGGGGAGCAGGAAGAAAGAGCGGGATTGCTCAGAGTGTGCAGGAAATTGAAGAAATGAGCCATTTATTGTAAAGCATTTTGGCTTTCATGGAAATGCAGTATTTGACTATTTTTTCAGCACTAGCTGAAAGTTCGAATCATAATAAAGTCCGAGGTCCTCACAGATTCTCTGGTTGATTTTGTCAAGGGCATCGTGATATGCTTTATATTTAGGAGAGAGCGCCATCATATTGGGAAGAAAGGCAAGTTTCGAATATCCTCCAGACCGATGCCGAGTTTTCGGTAAGCACAGATTTCCTGAAGGATACGGACATGCTCTTCCGTATAATTACGGTATCCGTTGGAATCTTTCGGGACATGAAGAAGCCCTTTTTCTTCGTAGAATTTTACAGCGCGCCGGGTGAGCGGAACCTGCTGCACGACTTCGTTGATACGCATAGGTGTTATATCCCCCTTTCAAAGCGGTATTTGCGGCGGATAGGAAAAACCGCCAGTGGCATCTATGAAATACCTTGCTGTTTCTGTGAAAAGTATAAGGCTGTACGCTGCGTACATGTCAAGAGATTTTTGATCGATAGTGAAAAAGGAGTAAATACATAGATGAATATAAAAATGATTGCTCTGGATCTGGACCGGACAACCTTAAACCGTAATGGCAGCCTGTCTGCTGAGAACCGAAAAGTTCTGACGGAATTGTTGAACAGAGGGATTCATGTGGTGCCGGCCAGCGGTCGTTCCCTGACGTCCTTTCCTCAGGAGATCCTTACACTTCCGGGGCTGAAATATGTGATCACATCCAATGGGGCGGCGATATACCGTCTGCCGGAGCAGGAGAATAGGAAATCCGGCGAAGATTCGGTGACAAATCCGACGAAAACGCCGGTTTGTCTGCAAAAGTTTCTGCTGGACCCGTTGACTGTACGAAAGGTTATGAAGCTGACAGAAACGGTGGACGTAACCTATGAAGCTTTCGTGGATGGACAGGCTTATGCGGATCCAGCCTATATCGCGGATCCGACAGCTTTCGGCGCTGTGAAGGAGGCAGCCACTTATATTCAGGGGACAAGGATTCCGGCGGATATCCGGGAATTTATTCGGGAACATGAAGAACGGCTGGACAGTGTGGATGTGGTCGTCGGTGACCGGAAGAAAAAGGAAGAGCTGATGCAGCTGCTGCGTGAACAGTGTCCGGGAATCTATCTGACGACTTCTGTGGAACAGCTGATTGAAATTTCAGATATAAGAGCGGGGAAACATTCGGCGGTGAAGTTTCTCCAGGAGCTGTTGAATATTTCTCCGGAGGAGACGGCAGCTTTTGGAGACGCGGATAACGATGTGGAGATGCTCCGGGAAGCCGGCATTGGAATTGCGGTGCAGAACGCATCCTCAGCCTGTATGGCAGCGGCGGATGCGGTGACACGTTCCTGCGAAGAAGATGGGGTGGCTTATGGGATCCGCAGGGTTCTCGGGCTGCTCCAAGAGGAGCAGGACATTCACTCATGATAAAACGCAAAAAATCTCCTGTAAAGAAACATGCAGGAGATTTTTTGGGCTTTATGTAACCGCTCCGCCAGCGGAACAATTACTGTTTTATACTGTAAACCGGGAAATTGAAACGATTATTCGGAAGCTTCCTCTTCGGCTTCTGCTTCCTCTTTATTACGTACTTCTGTGACAGATACGACGATTGCTTCCGGATCTGTGAGAAGCTCGATCTTTGGATTCTGTGCAAACGGGAGATCTTTTACTTTGATGGAATCACCGATCTTTACACCGTCAAGATCGATCTGGATCCTGTCGGTAAGGTCTTCCGGAAGTGCGCGGTAAGAAATCTCTTCCAGATGAAGCTGTATGACACCGTTCACTACTTTATCATGGTTGCACAACTCGATTTCTGCAATGGAATGAACTTTTTCTCCGGCAACAAGTACCTGGAAATCCATTTCCATGATCTGATGTTTCATGGAATTGAAATCCACCTCTTTGATCAATACGTTGTAAGGCTGGCCGTCAAGATCCAGCAGGATCCGGCCTCCCTTTCCGGTGGTTTTCAGAAGGCTTTCCACATTGGATGAAAGCATTTTGACAGGAATGGACTGCTCCAGTTCCTTTCCAAATACATTTCCTGTAACATACCCTTCACGTCTGAGCTTTTTGGCTTTTACTGCAAGATCACGTTTTTCTGCTTTTAAAGTATTCATTTGTCTTTTCCTCCAAAAAATAAACGGATAAATGCTTGCTTGAAATCCTGTTTCTCGCCGGGTTCGAGTAAGTATTTCTTTTTTTTGTTACAGTAGTATTATAACACTTGACATAGAAGAAAGATTACCAAATTTATAGAAAATAAAGGGAAATTATTGTTAAAATTTGAAAGTTTGCTTTCGGACAAAATCAAAAATTCCAGTGAATTTATCTGAAATTATTTTCCGTGAGAAGGGTTTTGTCAATTTCCAGGGATTTCATTCGTTTTCCTGACGCTTTCAGAGGAAAAGCGCGAAACCCATTGCGGTTTTCCGGTCTTCGTGTTAGAGTAAAAGAAATAGTTTATCCGATTGATTCAAAAGAAAGGAATACGAAATACAAAACAGAATATGGACAAATACGAAGTATTGAAAAAATATTTCGGTTATGATTCCTTTCGTCCCGGGCAGGAAGTCCTTGTGGATGCGATCCTGGAAGGGCGGGATACGTTGGGAATCATGCCGACAGGTGCGGGAAAATCACTGTGCTACCAGGTGCCGGCGCTTCTGATGCCGGGCATCACCCTTGTCATTTCACCTCTGATCTCTCTGATGAAAGATCAGGTCACTACGCTGAATCAGGCGGGAATCCATGCAGCATATTTAAACAGTTCACTGACTCAGGGGCAGTATCTGACTGCTCTGCGGAATATGCAGAGAGGTCAGTATAAGATTGTCTATGTGGCGCCGGAACGGCTGATGACGGATAGTTTTCAGGAAGCGGTGCGTGGTATTACGCTGTCGATGCTGAGTGTGGATGAGGCGCACTGTATTTCCCAGTGGGGACAGGATTTCCGCCCCAGTTATCTGAGGATCCATGAATTCGTCGAGACACTGAATTACCGTCCGGTGATCAGTGCTTTTACGGCAACAGCAACACGGGAAGTGCGGGAAGACATCCTGGCACTGCTGGATCTTCGGGATCCGGTAAGCCTGACCACGGGATTTGACAGGAAAAATCTGAAATTCATTGTCCAGCATCCCAGAGACAAGATGCAGACTGTGCTGAACTATCTGAAGGAAAATGAACAGGAGTGCGGCATCATTTATTGCCTCACCCGGAAGACGGTAGAGGAGGTCTGTGAACGTCTGCAGAGAGAAGGATACAGCGCCACGCGGTACCATGCGGGACTCAGCGACCGGGAGCGCCAGGAGAACCAGGAAGCGTTTATTTACGATCAGAAACAGATCATGGTTGCAACCAATGCTTTTGGCATGGGAATCGACAAATCCAACGTCCGGTATGTGATCCATTACAATATGCCGAAGAACATTGAAAGCTATTATCAGGAGGCGGGAAGAGCAGGACGTGACGGTCTGCCGTCGGAGTGCCTCCTGTTGTATGCCGGGCAGGATGTAATCACGAATCAGTTTTTTATTGACAAGATGGAAGGCTCCGAAGCCATGGACGACGAGACGGCGCGCATGGTACAGGAACGGGAGCGGGAACGCCTGAGAAAAATGACCTTTTACTGTACGACGAACGAATGTCTGCGGGATTATATTCTCAGATATTTTGGAGAGTACGGCTCCAATTACTGCGGAAACTGTTCCAACTGCCTGACCCAGTTTGAAGAAAAAGATGTGACAGAGACTGCACGGAAGCTGGTGGGATGTGTGAAGGAAAGCCGCTGGAATTACGGAATGACCATGATCGTGGATACGGTGCATGGCAGCAGGAATGCGAAAGTGATCCGTGGCAGGATGGATGAGAACCCTTATTATGGTTCCTGCAGCCAGGTGCCGGTGTACCAGCTTCGGCAGGTGATGAACCATCTGATCCTGAACGGATACCTTCTGCTGACCGACGACAATTATCCCGTTGTCCGGCTGACGGAACAGTCCAAGGAACTGCTGGAGGGCGGCACAGTCACGATGAAAGTGGCGAAAGAACAGCCAAAAGAAAAGGCAAAACCGGAGAAAGAAAAGAGAAGCAGGATGCCGAAATTGGAAGGCGATATAGATCCGGAACTGTTCGCACAGCTACGTGAGCTGCGGCTGGAACTGGCAAAAAAAGAAAAGGTACCGCCTTATATTGTATTTTCCGATAAGACACTGGCACAGATGTGCCTGCTCAAGCCGAGGACCAGGGCAAAGATGCTGGAGGTATCCGGTGTCGGTGAATTTAAATATGAGAAATATGGAGAGCGTTTTCTCCAGAAGATCCGTGAGCTGACCGCCGGGGAAGCGGCACAGCAGGCGGATCAGGAACTGCCGGAAGAAGAGGATGAGGAAGAAATGCCGCTGGAAGAAGACCTGGCAGCAGCGCCGGTCAGAAAGAAAAAGCCGACAGAGAACGCTTCCGACAGCAAGAAAACTCCGGGCAAGACTTCATCACACAAGCAGCCCTTTGTAATGACGGAAGAGATTGCACAGAAGATCCAGTTCAGCAGCAGAGCAACCCTCAGTGAGTTTGTGAAACAGCTCAACAGTCTGCGGGATGAAAAGACCGTCCGCTGTCTGGCGTTTCAGGAGATCATGCAGCATCTGATCGAAGAGGGATACCTTGTGGAAGAGCCTGGAACAGAGGAAAACAAAAAGCACAGGAGCATTACTGCAAAAGGACTTGTGTTCGGCATCTATTCGGAAAAGATCTTCAGTCAGTATGGCGATGAATACGAGGTGATCTTTTATGCGGAAAAGGCGCAGCGGCAGCTGGTGAAAAAGCTGATGGGTGAATGGAAGCAATCCTAGGAAAACGTATAGATTTGTATCCGTTTTGCGGTGGTTTGGCTCTTGCATGGATGCCATATTATGTGATATATTGTTACTGGCCAATACGTGAATCATAATGATATGATATATTCAAAACGGAAATTTTTATTCTGGCAAAGGAGCGATACTATGTACTGTACAAGAAAAGTAGCAGAAGATATTTACTGGATTGGCGGATCGGACCGCCGTCTGGCGCTGTTTGAGAATCTTTTTCCGATTCCCCGTGGAGTGGCGTATAACTCCTACCTGATCATGGACGAGAAGACGGCTGTGATGGATACCGCAGATTCTTCCATCACCCGTCAGTTTATTGAAAATATTGCACACGTGCTCAATGGACGCCCGCTGGACTACCTGGTAGTCAACCATATGGAGCCGGACCACTGTGCAAATATTGAGGAGCTTCTGGTGCGCTATCCGGAAATGAAGATCGTGGGCAATGTCAAGACCCACAACATGATCCGTCAGTTCTACGATGCAGATCTGGAAGGCAGAACCGTGACTGTAAAGGAAGGCGACACTCTGTCCCTTGGAAAGCGTACCCTGCATTTCTTTTTTGCCCCGATGGTGCACTGGCCGGAGGTTATGGTTGCATGGGAAGAAACAGATAAGATCCTGTTCTCCGCGGATGCATTTGGAAGCTTTGGCGCACTGAATGGAAACATCTTTAATGATGAAGTGGATTTTGACAGAGACTGGCTGGCAGAAGCACGCCGCTACTATACAAACATCGTTGGAAAATACGGTCCGCAGGTGCAGAACGCGTTGAAAAAGCTGTCTGCTCTGGAAATCAAGATGTTCTGCCCGCTGCATGGACCAATCTGGCGCAGCGATCTGGGATATCTGCTGGACAAGTATGACAAGTGGAGCCGCTACGAGCCGGAAGACCGCGCCGTGGTGATCGTGTACGCATCCATGTATGGAAATACAGAAAACGCGGTCAATGTTCTGGCGGCGGAACTGGCTGAGGCAGGTGTGAAGAATATCGCCATGTATGATGTGTCCAGCACACATGTATCTGAGCTGATCGCAGAAGTTTTCCGCTGCAGCCATCTGGTACTGGCAGCGCCGACCTACAACAATGGTATTTACCCGGCGATGCTGAACTTCCTGCATGACATGAAAGCTCTGAATGTACAGAATCGTACCGTAGCGTTGATGGAGAATGGAAGCTGGGCGCCGTCCAGCGGAAAGCAGATGCGCGCTCTGCTGGAAGAGATGAAAGGAATGGAGATCCTTGAGCCGGTTCTTACGGTGAAATCCGCATTGAAAGAGGAAGCCCTGAATTCCGTAAAAGAAATGGCAGATACTATCGCAAAATCTCTGAACGCATAAAAATGAAAAACGAAGCCCCTGTTCCCGGCAGCGTGTTTGAAAATTCTTTTCTGTAATTTTCAGATACACGCTTGCAGGAGCAGGGGCTTCGTTTTTTCAAAGATATCTTTTCGTCAAAGACGGAAACAGCCATTTCCTGTTTTATATAATGAAAAAAAGCTGTTTCGAAAACGGAACTTCGAAACAGCTTTGAACATTCTTTTTAACGTGCGCCGCACGTCGAACCCACATCACAAACGTTACTCCTACAGCCTACTCGATCCAGGCACCCTCACGGCACACAGAAGGTTCTGCTTAGTGCTGCTGCATTCCTGCCCTGACACGGTTCACAGATTCCTGTTGCGTAAGACCCAGACGTCAACGTCACTTATAGAAGGCAGCTTTGCAATGAAAGGCCCTCGGATTGGCATCACCCCTGCTATAGCGGATTGCAGGTACAGGGCACCGCTATCTCCCCGGCTGCACGGACTTTAAGTATAAAGGATTTCGCGCCAAATGTCAATGGGGCGGGGAAATTTTTCAAATACGCCTTGGTGTGAAGGAGTTAATGTACATTCCCTCCCCCTCTCCCTGATTTCGTCCGTTTTCGCTCATCTCTGTCCGTTTTCGCATCTCCCCTCTTGACAAGTTGTTTTGTCTATAATAGAATGTTACCGTATATTTGAGAATCCCTGAGGGAGTAGTCAGCAGTAGAGCTGTGATAGTATCAACACAATGATGGAGACATCTGGTATTATCTGAAATGACGAGACTTGGAGAGGCATGGTATCCCATAGCCTTTTCAGGTCTTTTTCTGTGTCCGAAAATGCACGAAAGCGGGCCAATGCTGATGGAAAACCGGGAAAAGGAAACGATTCAGCTGCGGAGGCGGATGGCTGAGCGGTAACAAGAAGAAGGAGGAAAAGTAAAAAATGGGTTTTGGTGAATTGTTTGTACTGGCAGTAGGGTTGGCGATGGATGCCTTCGCCGTGGCTGTCTGTAAGGGACTGGCGCTGAAAAAGATCAGTGCGGGAAAAGCATTGCTGGTCGGACTCTGGTTCGGAGGGTTTCAGGGTTTGATGCCGTTTATCGGATATTTGCTGGGAACCGGTTTTGAGGATAAGATCAAAGCCATTGATCACTGGATTGCGTTTATTCTGCTGGGACTGATCGGATTAAATATGATCCGTGAAGCTTGTTCCGGGGAGGAAGAGGAGGCGGATGCCTGTCTTGATGTGAAGAGCATGTTTCTTCTTGCTGTGGCGACCAGCATTGATGCGCTGGCGGTAGGGATTACCTTTGCGTTCCTTAAGGTAAATATTGTAATGGCAGTTTCTACCATCGGTGTGATCACCCTGATCCTTTCCGCGGCGGGAGTTTTCATTGGACATATTTTTGGTGAAAAATATAAGGCAAAAGCGGAGATGGCAGGCGGAATCATTCTGATCCTGATCGGGCTGAAGATTCTTCTGGAGCATCTCGGTATCCTGTAAGCACAGAAAAAGGGAAATGAAAGTAAAAAACAGCGTCAGAATCATTCAGTATCACTGCTGTCTGATTTTGGCGCTGTTTGTGTTTGTAAAATTTAAAAAAAATGTAATTGCATATCCGGGGAAATACGGCTATGATTAATGTGTGTAAATGAATGTTTAAAGCGGGGAGCATACGGATAGATGAAAAGGGAAACATTAAAAGCCAGAAGAAACCGGATGAAAAGAAAAAAGCTGATAGAGAACAGTACCAGGATTGCAGTCTGCGTCGCTGCGGCGCTGGCAGTGATCACGATCGGATGGAAGATTGGAGCGCCGTTCCTGGAAAAAGAAGGCGGATTGGCAAAGACCGAGGGACCGGTGGTGGAAATTCAGGCGGCAGAGACAGAAGACGGTTCGGGAGCAGCGGGAATCGCACAGCTGGCGGAGACGACGGAGGTGCCTTACGAGGCGCCGGGATGGCAGTACGATAATACCGGCTGGTGGTATGCAGTCAGCGGCGATACCTATTATCAGAATGGGTTTGCCGACATCGACGGGAAAACCTACCATTTTGACGGATCCGGATATATCTCCACGGGATGGACGCCGATCGGAGGCAAGGGTTATTATTTTGATGAAAATGGCGTTTACGATGAAGCGGCGGACAGCTCGATGATGGTTGCGTTGACGTTCGACGACGGACCGGGGGCGCACACCGGAGAACTTCTGGATACATTGAAGCAGTATGGCGCCAAAGCGACATTCTTCCTTCAGGGCGTGAATATTGAACAGTATGGCGGAGACGCGATCTCCCGGATGGGGGCGGAAGGTCATATGATCGGCAACCATTCCTATGACCATCCGAATATGTTGAAACTGTCGGCGGAAGATGCGGCGGTTCAGTTTCAGAAGACGGATGACCTGATTGCCCAGTACAACAACGGGACCGGTGCTGCAGCGGTACGTTTTCCATATGGAAATACAAGCAGGGAGTTGGAGGCCATTGCTGCTCGTCCGTGTTTTATGTGGGATCTGGATACCCTTGACTGGGAGAAGAAAAACGCGCAGACAAATGCTGCCGCTGTCCTGGACAATGTAAAGCCGGGGCAGATCATATTGATGCATGATACCTATCAGGCGACGGTGGAAGCGTGCCAGACGATCATACCGGAGCTGATCAACCGCGGTTATGAATTGGTAACGCTGGACACACTGGCGGCAGCCAAAGGAGTGGAACTTCAGAACGGTGTGACTTATTACGGTTTTTCCGATGCGGATATTGAGGCGGGTCATATCAGTGATGAAGGGGAATAAAAAGGCTAACCGTTCAGCCAGCGGAACGATTGCGGCATTCGCCCATGAAAAATACGAAAAAGGATCTGACGGTTCGGCGGCTGAAACAGAGGTCAGGACCGCAAATCATAAATATCATGTGCCGGGTATGCAGGAATCCAGGGAGTTCCGAGTATCCCGGCCGTTTTTACAGGAGGAAAAGGTATAAGACAGCTGAAAGTGGCCCTTGCGGGATTGGGCAGCAGAGGAAAGGACACCTATGCGGTGACGGCGAAACTCTTTCCGGAGAAAATGAAAATTGTGGCGATCGCAGACATCGACGCGGCGAAGGTTGCGGAGTGTTATCAGATACCGCAGGAATATTGTTTCCACAGTGCGGAGGAACTGCTGGCACAGGAGAAACTGGCGGATGTGATGTTTATCACGACACAAGACCGCCAGCATGTGGGGCAGCCAATCGGTTTTGCCGGATGGGAAGCAGATCGTGAAATTTCTGCTGGAATACTGCCGGGATTCCCTGGGAGGAAGAGAGTTTTACTAGCATGCCCGCGCGAAAAATACGGCTTCCAATGCCCTGGCTCTGTCCTGTGGTTTTGTTTATCAGCGCTCGGAGCAGTAAAAATAGCTGGATGAAGAGAACAAAAAATCCATGACGTTTTTGGAAAAAGATTTTCCAAAGATATCATGGATTTTTTGATATCCTTTTGCCTGAATGATTCTGGATACCTTTCTTTTTTTCAACACTTTGCAGTTTTCATACGTTATATAGATAAAAGCAGATAAAACATCTGGAAATCTGAGCAGACAGAGTCATCACTACGGGTGATCAAATCGCTAGAAATCGTTCGCGATAAGTAAAATGCTCAGGATGATATTCTGTTGAAAAAGGAGATTGGTATGTCAAGAATATCTGAACTTTCGATTGTAGAAATTCCTTTAAAAATTCGTATTGTGCGAATTTTCTTGGAACTTGTAGCATTTGTAATGTCGCTGCTTCCGTCGTTTCTGTCCTTATATCTGACGGACGAGATGATAGAAAAAAGAAGAGAGATTCCTTATTACTGGATGTTGTTGACGGTTATTGTCTGTCTGTTGATTCATCTGTTCCAGTTTTATTTTTCAAAATACAAATCACAGGTATATGTCAATCGAGTTGTAGAAAAATAACGCATGGAGGTAGCCGGAAAAATTTCCAGATGTCAGAACTCAGCATATGAGAAGGAGTCGAAAAGTAAGATATTTAATATCATCAACGATATGAATCCGGTTTACACACTGGCTAATTATCTGATCTGCGTTCCCGTCGATCTGATTGAGGTTTTGGTAGTGATTTTAATTATTTTCCGGATTCATTGTGGGCTTGGTATAATTGCGTTACTGATGACACCGTTGTATCTGATTTCCAGCTATCTTAATAAAGACAAATTGGAACAATTGGTTAGCAAAGAGCGAAAAAATCTGGATAACTGGCAGAGAGAGGTGGATATCATTCTGAATCATAAGGTCAGCATTGGATTGAATCACTCATGGAATTATATGCTGGAAAGATACAAAAATGCTATGGAGAGCTTATATCAGACGCAGAACCAGAAACATTTTTTTCTGCTACTGACGCAGGAAATGCCAAAATTGATTACTACTCTTGCGCCGTTGCTGATTTTGATTGTGGGTGGAAATCTTGTTGTGAATTCTCAGATGACATTGGGGGCTCTTCTGCTTACCCTTCAGCTGATTGTTTATTTGTTTAGTCCTTTGGGAGATATCGCTATGGTACATGCCGATCTTATGAGCCAGAGATCGAATTTTAAGCGTGCCAGAGATTTTTTCCGAATGAATGAACAGACGGAAAAATTACCCGGATGCCCCCAAAAAGAGATAATGATTAAAAATGTTACCTTGCGACGTCCGGATTGTTCGATTTTGTATAAGATACCGGAGTTGAATGTTCATGGGACAGGGCTTGTTCTGATCCAAGGAGAAAACGGATGTGGAAAGTCCACGCTTTTTAATATTTTTTCCGGAGTGTTTTCGGAGGAGCAGGTAGAGATTGGAAAGGATGGAGATTTTCAGATAGCGTCCGAGTATCGTGGGGATTTCGCCTATTTATTTTATCCCAATTTTATCTTTCCGGGGACTGTTAAGGAAAACATTCTCTGTGGACGTAAGTTTGTACCTGAAGTCTATCATGAGATCGAAAAGATTCTGCATTTGCCGCCGACCAATAAGGAAGTGCATACAAAACCGGAAAACCTGTCGCTGGGAGAAAAGCAGAAGATCTTTCTTGCGAGAATTTTAATTGACGACCATCAGTTTCTTCTTCTTGATGAACCAGGCAGCAATCTGGATGATCAAACAGAGAAAAATTTTGCGAGAGAGTTAGAGTATAGAAAGAAAGAAAAACTGATTATGGTAATCAGTCATAATAAAATCTATGATGAGATTGCAGATCAAATTTACATAATACAGGATGGAATAATGCAAAGAAAAAGGTAAATTTTTGGCAAATAGGGGTTGCCAAGTTCTTTTGGTGTAAGTTATAAGAAAAAAACATGATAATTCCTATTGTTGTCGATAAATTGGATAAAAGAGCATTTTCTGGATAAAATCTTGTTCTATTCAAAGACAATTGAAGAATTTAAGAATAAAATACCAGAACAATGTCATAATTGCAAAATGGTATCGTCATGTAAAGGGCACGGCTGCAAAGACTGTTCTTTCTTCTGATCCTCTTTCTGGTTGTGAGATATGTGACAAGCCGTCTGTACAGCAGAGTAAACTTTGCGATCATCGAGCAGGCTCGTTCCTATTTGCGGGAAAAACTTGTGCGGCATTTTTCTTTCAGGTTCTGGGCTTTTACTTCCTCAAACGTCTTTTCGTCAAAGGGAGAAGCGCCAACGCAGAAAATAATCCAGTCGTATTGAGAAAAATCATTGCCTTTGTAGCTTTTTTGTTCATAAATATCGCAGGGGAATTCGGCGCTCAGCATATCAACATACTTTTTGGTTGCGCCATACTTTGACTTGTACAGGATCAGGATTTGTTCCGTCGGGTCTGCGCATTTACTGCGATACAATGTAACGGAACTTCCAAATACCCGCAGAATATGGCTGAAAATTCACTTGAAAAAAATAAAAAGTAGTTTATAGTTGAGAATAAAGGGCGTTTCCGTGAACAAAACGGAGTCTGCGGCAAAAATGTTTCAATACATTTAGGGAGAAAAAGAAAAGAGAGGGAGATCATATGAGAAACGAAGCATTACTGGAAGAACTGACACAGGCGTTCGGTGTCGCGGGGTTTGAGGGTGAGGTGCGTGAAATCATCCGCCGGGAGGCACAGCCTTACGCCGATGAGATCCGTGAGGACGCGATGGGCAATCTGATCGTTCTGAAAAAAGGAACGGACAGCCCGAATAAGAAGCGCATCATGTTTGCGGCGCATATGGACGAGATTGGGTTCATGGTCAAGAAGATCCTGCCGGACGGGACGCTGCTGATCTGCAATCTCGGCTGGAACTGGGCGGGCTCCGCTTACAACGGGCGCGTGCGCTTCCGCAATGGCGTGACGGGCGTGGTCGGCTGCCGCGGTTCCATTGAGGACGCGAAAAACGATGTGAAAAAACTGTTTGTGGATATCGGAGCGAAGGACGCGGAGGATGCGAAGAAGTATGTGCGCCTTGGCGATCCCTGTGGTTATATGGGTCCGTATCTTCATATGCAGAACGATCGGATCTGCTCGAAGTCTCTGGACAATCGGATCGGATGCTGGCAGCTGCTGGAAGCTCTGCGGGACAATGACGGCAGTGGTCCCAATGATGTTTATTATGTGTTTACTGTGCAGGAGGAGCTTGGCTGCCGCGGTTCCGGTCCGGCAGCGGAAGCAATCCGGCCGGATATCGGTGTTGCGGTGGATATCACCCCGGCTCATGATTATCCCTGTGATCTGGAGGGAAGCAATGAGGTCGGCAAAGGGGTCGCGGTCAAAGTCTGCGATCCGTCGGTTGTCTGTGACGAGAGGATCGTGAGCGCGATGGAAGCGTGCTGCCGGCAGATGGAGATTCCCTACCAGCTGGAAGTGATCGACCAGGGCGGAACGGATGCGTCCAGCATGAATCTGTCCCACTATGGCGTCCGGGTGGGAGGCATCGCGGTGGCGACACGGTATCCTCACTGTCAGAGTTGTGTGGCTTCCCTGAAAGATATCGAGGCGGGAGCAAGACTATGCGCGGCGTTTGCAAAGTATGAGTTTGTCTGGTGAGAGGCGGGTGGGGGTGACCGCTCAGCCAACTGAACGGTTATGGCCGGCGCTTAAAGTATTTGGAGGAACAGAGAATGGAAGAAAAACATTACCTATGGCCGTATGCCAATGAAGCCGGACAGGAGGAGACAGTAGTCTGTGATGCTCTGGATATTCTGACGGTGGCTGAGATGGTGCTGCATGCCTGTCTGCTGCGGAGATCCAGTTCTGTTCCGCTGTGTTTCGAAAGAAGCGATGATTCGGAAAAAGATCCTGCTGCAGACCGTGTACATATCACAGTGTTTCAGGAAAACGGCCAGGTGAAATCCCGGAGGGCGCCATCCGGCTGGAGCATCCGCTGATGAACCGGGCGAAATTTGTGCCGGTGAAATAGAAGAATAAAGGATAGGTGAAAAAAGCGTATCTGAACAATCTTTTCTGCAATTCAGAAGATGATTTTCAGATACGCTTTTTTCTGCCGCAGGATCCGCGCTATGGGTGTTTTTGCGGCTTATTTCATATTTGCACGTTTCCGCAGTTTGGAATCCAGCTGTTTTTTACGGATTCTCAGAGATTTCGGAGTTACCTCCAGCAGCTCGTCCTTGTCGATAAAGTCCAGAGCCTGTTCCAGGGACAGGATCTTCGGCGGCGTCAGACGCAGCGCCTCATCGGCGGAGGAAGAACGGGTGTTGGTCAGATGCTTCGTCTTGCAGACATTCAGTTCGATGTCCTCTGCTTTTCCGTTCTGGCCGATGACCATTCCGGCGTAAACCTTCTGACCCGGTCCGATGAAGAGGGTTCCGCGCTCCTGTGCGGAGTAAAGACCGTAGGTGACAGACTCACCTGCCTCAAATGCGATCAGAGAACCCTGCTTGCGGTAAGCGATATCACCTTTATACGGTGCATAGTCTTCGAACTCTGTATTGATGATACCCGTACCTTTGGTGGAGGTCATGAACTCACCGCGGAAACCGATCAGGCCGCGGGCAGGAATCTCAAATTCCAGACGGGTGGAACCGTCGCTTGCGCGGCTCATGCCGTGCAGTTCGCCTTTTCTTTCGCTGAGCAGCTGAATGACCGTGCCGGAAAATTCATCCGGAACGTCCACATAGGCAATCTCCATCGGCTCCAGCTTTCTGCCGCGCTCGTCTTCCTTGTAAATAACTTCCGCCTTGCTGACCGCAAATTCGTAACCTTCACGGCGCATGTTCTCGATCAGTACGGACAGATGCAGCTCTCCGCGGCCGGACACCTTGAAGCAGTCTGCGGAATCCGTTTCCTCCACGCGAAGGGAAACGTCTGTGTTCAGCTCGCGCATCAGACGGTCACGGATATGACGGGAGGTCACGTATTTGCCTTCCTGTCCCGCCAGAGGGCTGTCGTTTACCATGAAATTCATGGAGATCGTCGGCTCGGAGATCTTCTGGAACGGAATGGCTTCCGGGTGATCCAGGTCACCGCAGAGGGTATCGCCGATATGGATGTCTGCGATTCCGGACACAGCGACGATGGAGCCGACGGTGGATTCCGTCACTTCCACTTTTTTCAGACCATCGAACTCGTAGAGCTTGCTGACTTTTACTTTTTTCCGCTTGCTCAGGTCGTGATGGTTCACCAGCATGACATCCTGATTGACACGGATCGTTCCGTTGTCCACCTTACCGATACCGATACGGCCGACATATTCGTTGTAATCAATGGTGCTGATCAATACCTGGGTGCCGGCGTCGGGATCTCCCTGAGGAGCCGGGATATATTTCAGGATGGTCTCAAACAGAGGGGTCATATCCTTCGGCGTATCGTTCAGATCCAGGACCGCATGGCCAAGTTTTGCGGATGCATACAGGAACGGGCAGTCCAGCTGCTCGTCGGAAGCGTCCAGATCCATCAGCAGTTCCAGCACTTCATCGATCACCTCATCCGGACGCGCTTCCGGGCGGTCGATCTTATTGATGCAGACGATGACGGAAAGATCCATCTCAAGCGCCTTCTTCAGCACAAATTTGGTCTGCGGCATCGCGCCCTCAAAAGCATCCACCACAAGGATGACACCGTCCACCATTTTCAGCACACGCTCCACCTCGCCGCCGAAGTCGGCATGGCCGGGAGTGTCGATGATATTGATTTTTACGCCGTTATAATAAACAGCGGTATTTTTGGAAAGAATCGTGATTCCACGTTCCCGCTCGATATCGTTGGAGTCCATGACACGCTCCTGAACTTCCTGGTTGGCGCGGAACACACCGCTCTGCTTTAAGAGTTCATCCACAAGCGTCGTCTTGCCGTGGTCAACGTGAGCGATAATCGCAACATTTCTTACATCTTCTCTTGTTGTTTTCATACAAATCTTCCTTTTCTGAAAAATATGATTACAGTTTAGCTATCTGCCTGTTTCAAAATTATGCTCAAGCTATGAGTATAACACAAGTATCGCGAAAAAAACAGGGAAATAAGTCATGATTTTTCAAAAAAAAATCTGGTTCTAACTTTCAGGATTGCCGAATACATATGATATATACCACAAGTAGAGGTAGAAGAAAAAGACAAAGGAAGGGGAACAATTCAGTCATGGCAGATAAGATCATTGAAAACAACCAGGTGTCCATTATGGGACAGATTGTGTCACAGTTTACGTTCAGTCATCAGGTATTCGGGGAGGGATTTTACCTTGTGGATATCATGGTCAAGAGACTCAGTGATTCCGAGGACATCATTCCGGTGATGGTATCAGAACGCCTGATCGATGTGACACAGGATTACGAAGGGGAATACCTGATGGTCAACGGGCAGTTCCGCTCGTACAACCGTCATGAGGAAAAGAAGAACCGTCTGGTGCTTTCCGTCTTTGCGAGAGAGATCAGTTTTGTGGAAGACGAGGACGATTCTGTGAAGTCCAACCAGATTTATCTGGACGGATACATATGCAAGCCTCCGGTTTACCGGAAGACACCACTGGGCAGAGAGATCGCCGATCTGCTGATCGCCGTCAACCGCCCATATGGAAAATCTGATTACATTCCATGCATCTGCTGGGGAAGGAACGCAAGGTATGCGTCGGCGTTTTCCGTCGGAGGACATGTCCTGATCTGGGGAAGGATTCAGAGCAGAGAATACATGAAACGGATCAGCGACACCGAAACAGAAAAAAGGACCGCCTACGAAGTCTCCGTCAGCAAACTCGAATATTTGGAGGGGTAGGGGGGACGCAACCCCTGCCATGCTGCCGGGTGTTCCGCGCTGACGGCGGGGGGATCTATGGAATGCGTGCTCACTCCACAAACGGACAGCGCAGGGCAGTATGTTCGCAGCTCTCAGAGCGGTGCGCAGGTGTGCGGCAGCGGATGGTTTTGTCCGCTCTGCGCTCTGCGGACATACTGCCCTGCGCTGTTCGTTTGTAGTCGCAAGCACTGCATTTCCATAT
>CABUPZ010000003.1 GCA_902493585.1 uncultured Fusicatenibacter sp.
CAGATGGCACCACAGACAGCACATCTGATACCGAAAGCGACACAGAGGGAACAGACAGCACGACAGACAGTACATCTGCAGACAGCACCGCAGATACCGACAGCAGCGCGGAGAGTACAGCGGAATAACAAGCTCTGGAACAGGTGCAGGAAGATACCTGTTCGATTGCTAAACAGCATCCATGGAGGAGACCAAATGACAAAAGAAGGATTCGCAAAGCTGGCCGGTGAGGGAGTGATCCTGCTGGACGGCGCAACTGGTTCCAATCTGACAAAAGCGGGAATGCCAAAAGGAATCAGCACCGAAATATGGACGTTGGAACACGCGGAGATTTTGATCGGACTGCAGAAAGAGTATCTTGCGGCCGGGAGCCAGATTCTCTATGCTCCGACTTTTTCTGCAAACCGGATCAGCCTTTCCAATTTCGGATACCAGGACCGGGTGGAAGAACTGAACACACGCCTGGCAGCATTGTCAAAAGAGGCAGTGGGAAGTGGAAGCGGATGGATCGCAGGGGACATTACAACCACCGGAAAGATGATGGAACCCAAGGGCGAGCTCACTTATGAAGAACTTTATGACGCCTATGCGGAACAGATCACAGCGCTGGCAAACGCAGGTGTGGATCTTCTGGTGGCGGAGACTATGATGTGTGTGGACGAAACCTGCGTGGTTCTGGATGCGGCGGCGGCTGTCTGCGACCTGCCGGTGATGTGCAGTCTGACGCTGGAAGCTGACGGTTCGGCACTTTTTGGCGGCAATGCAGTGGAAGCGGTGGAAACCCTCCAGGAGATGGGAGCGGCGGCAGTCGGACTTAACTGTTCCGTTGGTCCGGATCAGCTGGAAGCTGTGGTACGGAGTATGGCGAAGGTGGCAAGAGTGCCGATTATCGCAAAACCAAATGCAGGCCTTCCGGTCATTACCCCTACTGGTGAGGCAGTCTACAGCATGAACGCGGAAGATTATGCGCGGCATATGAAAGTTCTCGTAGACGCGGGAGCCGGAGTGATCGGCGGATGCTGCGGCACGACGCCGGAGTATATCCGGCTGTTGGCGGAGATGCTGGAGCGTATTTGAAAATTGCTTTCTGAGGGATGCGCGTCACAGTAGTTCAAAAAACGCAGGCGTGGCTTCTGCCACGCCTGTTCTTTTTGCAGGTATCAAAAAAGCCCTGCACCACATTGGCATGAGGCAAATTTTATCTGAATTTCTTGACTTCCCATAACTTTTGATACACAATTATTTTGAAGTTAAACTTCCTTATACTGGTTTTCGGAAGTTTGCCAATAGTTAAACGGAGGGATCAGCGCCATGTTAGAAGATGCTAAAATTGAAAACACGAATGAGTTGGAATTTGCTGTTTTTTGTATCGAAAACATTGCAATCAGGCTTGAAAAAAATGCTGAAGAAGTGTATAAAATGCTAACCGAAGAAAGTAATATACTGTCCGGCTACATCATACCTGAGTATGAAATGCTGCATACGCAGGGCAGAGACTATATTGTTGATGATATTATCAGCTTAATGCGGGAAAGAGGTATTAAAGTATGATTTTATATCGCGGCTCCTATCTGGAAATTAAATCTTCGGATTTAGAACATTCCAGAAAAAATGTGGATTTTGGATGCGGTTTTTATCTGACTCCTATTTACGAGCAAGCCGCAAAATGGTGTGAGAAATTCAAACGGCGTGGAAAAAATGGAATTGTTTCCCGATATGAATTTGACGAAAAGGCATATCAGGAACTTAAAATCCTGAAATTCGATTCTTATTCTGAGAAATGGCTTGATTTCATCCTTACTTGCAGAAGCGGAAAGGATACCACTGATTATGATATGGTTATTGGTGGTGTCGCAAATGATAAAGTCTTTAATACCGTTGAGCTTTACTTCGACAATCTGATTGACAAAAAAGAAGCTATACGGAGATTGCGTTACGAAAAACCTAACTTGCAGCTTTGTTTCCGGACGCAGAAAGCTCTGGAATCTTATTTGCACTATGAAGGGAGTGAACAAATTTGACGGCGAATCCTGTTCTACTGCAAAAAAAATACACACGCATTATTGAGTGCTTTGCGGAAAAAGAAAATCTTTCTTTGGGCACTGCTCTTAGCGTTTTCTATCATTCGAAGATTTACCGTTTAATCAGTGAAGGGGTATCTGATCTGCACTGTATGAGTGACGAATATCTGACGGAAGAACTTATTACCGAATATAAAGAAAAATAGAGTTGGTTTAACATAAATGACGAACTTCTAAAACGTTTGTATGGGCTGAAATAAGGAGGGACAAAAAGGAAGAGACAGTCCAGTAGAGAATTCGGATCTGAAAAAGTCCGAGTTCTCTACTGGACTGTCTCTTCCTTGCGTGTCAGGGGGTGAAAATTGGTATGAACCGACAGCCCCTTTGTTTTTTCAGATCCCTATACGTTTTGCGTATTCTTCAGGATAGCGGTCGCCCATGATCGGGATGTTTTTGAGGTTTTTGTCAATTTCTGCCAGTTCTTCGCCGGTCAGATGCACGGAAGTGCTTCGGATGTTTTCCAGAAGCCGTTCTTTTTTTCTTGTCCCAGGAATCGGCACGATCCAAGGGCGCTGTGCCATTACCCAGGCGAGGGCGATCTGTGCGGCAGTGGCGTGTTTTTCTTCTGCCAGTCCGCGGATATAATCGGTCAGTACCTGGTTGGCTTTCATTGCCTCCGGTGTGAAACGCGGGTAAACGGAACCACCGACAGCGGAAGGCGTTTTTTGTGCATTCATCGTTCCGGTCAGAAAGCCTTTTCCCAGAGGACTGAAGGGTACAAAACCAATTCCAAGTTCTTCCAGAGATCTGTGTTTGGCCAATCACGAATTGGCGGAAAGAATGAATAAACTTGCACTGCAGGCACAAAATCTCTGAAAAAATGCAAAATCCATAAAAGAAGCGAACGAAGCCAGGGGACATGTGTGGGTATCTGCCCATACACGTCCCCTGGCTTTGAACGGGTTCATTGATCCCGGCAGTTCTGCTGCACGGAAGATTGGATGTCCTGCAGCCTGCTGCGGGGTATTTCATTTTTTTGATTACAGTCTCGCATCAAACAGTCCGCAGAAGCTGTCGATGGGATCTACCGCCGTGAATGCTTCCGATCCTGCCATCAGCTTGTCCACCAGAGCGTCAAAGGTGGAGGAATCCGCATCATAGGTATTGATATAGGTGCGTGCCTGCGGGATATCCGCCAGCATCGTCGGCTGTCCGCATCCTACGACCACTACCGGAAGTTCGAAGACATACCACGGAATTTCTCCGCCGCCCTTGGACATACCGAAGCTCGGTCTTCCGTTAGGAACGTCACACAGAGTGATGACCATATCCATATCTTTGACGAAATCAGCGATGGCGTTCTTTCCTGCAAAATAGATATTGATATCCGGTTTTTCTCCGGCTTCGATCTTTTTCTTCATGGCGTCGAGAGGACTTTCGTAGATAAATGCGTCAAATCCTTTTGCGCAGAGTTTTTCTTTCAGCAGTTCCGCCGGGTTCTTCTTGCCGCCCATGCCCATGGCTTTCATCAGGAAGGACATTCCGCTTTCTGCACCTTTGACATGTACGATCATGATTCTCTTGTAACGCTGCGGAGTGACAGGAAGCACATCCTGATCTTTGTATTTTACCAGGGTGATACAGTCGTTGCTGATGGCTTTCTGCATTTCCTTATATTCTTCCCTGCCAAGTGTCTGTTCTGCAGTTTCCGGCTGCGGTACCAGATCCTCTTTTGCTTTTTTGTTCAGACCCAGATGAGCTTTCAGGCCGAGGATACGTGTCAGGGCTTCGGTCATGCGCTCTTCGCTGATGGTTCCGTTTCTGTAGGCGGTCAGCATGGTCTGATAATCTTCGTCCGGGTCGTTGAAGAACAGGAACATATCACATCCTGCATTGATGGTCAGAGGAAGCATTTCCGAACGTTTCATACGGTCGGTCATGCCGACCATATGGGAAGCGTCTGTGACAACCATTCCGTTGAAGCCCAGCTTATCGCGGAGCAGACCTTTCATGATTTCCGGACTCAGGGTTGCCGGCATCATATCATCGTCTTTCAGATCCGGATTGATGGCTCTTGCGTATTCCGGCAGCATGATATGGCCTGCCATGATCGCGTCCAGACCATTGTCGATCAGGGTTTTGTAAACCATTCCGTAAGTCTTGTCCCACTCTTCCACGGTGAAGTAGTTGACGTTGTTGGAAAGATGCGCGTCACGGAAATCCTGTCCGTTGCCCGGGAAATGTTTTGCAGCACATGCGAATCCCGGGATCGTGTGAGCACCTTTCAGATAAGCAGCGCTCATCTTAGCGACACGTTCCGGATCGTTTCCGAATGCGCGGCTGATAATCTCTGTGTTTTCCCAGTTATAGGCGATATCGCAGACCGGTGCGAAAGCCATGTTGCATCCAATGGAAGCAGCCTCTTCGTTGGACATTTTTCCAAGGGCAAAGGCATACTCTTCCTTGTCAGTCGCCGCGATTTTTACGCCGGAGCCGATGGTCGTTCCGTCCGCGCAGGCTCCGTTTCCGCCGGACTCTGTGTTGCAGGCGATAAATACCGGGATCTTCGCGTATTTCTGGAGTTTGCGATTCTGCTCCTGGATCGCTTTGCCGGGAGCCGGATTGTAACGGCAGCCGCCGAGGTGATATTTCTCCATCAGTTCTTTCAGATATTCTTCATCATGAGAAGCAGTCAGCTGGAAAAAAAGCTGTCCGACTTTCTCTTCATCGCTCATTCCTGCGATCGTGTCTTCTACCCATTTGCAGTCCTCGTCGGACAGGTAGTATGGGTTTGCTTTCAGATTTACCATATCTGGTCTCCTTTCCTGCGGAAATTTCCGCAACAGCACTTGGTTAGAAGATAACTGTTCCGATAACGGAACGGTTATCTTAGAAGTCCTTACCTTAAGTATAACAAAATTCTCTCAGTGGCTGTTAGAATAATTTTGTCCAGTTGTGGCAAAATTTTATCACGAAAGAACAGATTCGCCGATTGCTCTGGCGATGGCTGTGATATCGCTCTGTCCGGTAAATTCAAACACAACTTTTCCGACCCCGCTGAGATAAATTTCCAGTTCGCTGTCGAGATCCAGGACACCGGAAGTCTCGATGGAAAAGAGCTGGATCTTTGCGTAGGGCAGGGAAGTGAAATCTTTTTTCTTTCCGGTCACGCCCTGTACGTTTACCGCAATCGCCCGTTTGTTGGTGAAGATCACAAAGTCGCGGATCGCCTGGTATTCCCCCAGGAATTCCTCTCCGGAAACAAGAAGCGGGGCGATCAGTTTTTCGTTCTGAAAACGACCGGTGTTTCTCAGTTTGAAAATGTCTCCGTTTTGAAAATCAATCATTTGGTTTTACCTCCATTTAGACTAAATTTGCAATGCAGATCTGCAGAACATTGAAAATTCCAACCGGAGCGGAATCTGTGAAAGAAAACTGATGGAAATCTTCCGAATCACCAAACAAATATGCCTGTACCGTTTCTCGCGAAGGATCTACGATCCGGTATTCCCGGACGCCTGCTGTGCGGTATTTAAACAGTTTTGTCAGATAATCCATACGCTGGCTGCCCGGGGAGACGATTTCAATGATCCAGTTCGGTGCGCCGCTGCACCCTTTTTCCGTGAGTTTGTCTGTATCGCAGATCACGCTGATATCCGGTTCCACGTAGTTTTTTTCATCTCCGTTCAGGAAAACGGCAAACGGTGCAGGGGATAGATTTCGCAGGAAGCTTTTTTGGATTTTATGTGGTTTCCGATTACCTGTGTCAATTCGGACACCCGAGAGATACATAGGAATCTTTTAATATAGTAATTATTGTATCTGAATTCTGTGTGCGAAGCAACAGGAACTTGCCAGAAATAAAAACGGCAACACACCGCAGTGCATCGCCATTTTTTTATGAGGGGGGAGATAGTGAGTGGTTAATCAACTATCTGTAATACAGTATAAGAAAAAAATGTGTTGAAAGTATGTCCATTTTCTAAAAGAATCAGAAATTCTATAAAATCAGAATTTATAAAATTCCCAAAATCTGTCGAAAAGAGAAATCACAGTTTTTTCCGGTAAAGGATCCGGATGGAATTCAATACGCAGATCATTGCCACACCGGTGTCCGCAAATACAGCCATCCACATGTTGGCGAATCCGGCAAGGCCAAGCACCATGACCAGAGCCTTGATCACAAGAGCGAACACAACGTTCTGCCTTGCGATCCGGAGGGAAGAGTGGGCAATCTCCAGCGCTTTTGGAACCGCATCCAGCTGTGAGGTCATAAAGACCACATCCGCAGCCTCAATTGCCGCGTCGGCGCCGCTTCCCATCGCCGCGCCGACATCTGCGCCTGCCAGTACGGGAGCGTCATTGATACCGTCTCCCACAAACATGACAGCGCCGTGTGCCGCGCGGATTTTTTTCAGGGTTTCCAGTTTGTCCTGAGGGAGCAGGCGGGCATGGACTTCATCGATGCCGGTTGCTTTTGCCACAGAGTCTGCATTCTCCTGGGCATCGCCGGTCAGCATCGCGGTGACAATGCCTTTGGAACGGATCGCGGAGATTGCGTCTGCGGCTTCGGGCTTGATCGTATCCGCAATGACAAGATGACCGATGAATATGCCGTTCAGCGCTGCAAAAACCTCTGTGCCGTAGTTGAGGGACGTGGTCTCCACCTGTACATGGAACTGCTCCATCAGCTTCCGGTTTCCGCAGAGCACCTCGCCCTGGGGCAGGGAAGCCCGGATACCGTGGCCGGCGATTTCTTCCACCTGGGAAGGTGTGTCCAGGGAAAGCTGTTTGTCCCTTGCCGCTGCCAGAATACTCTGGGCGATCGGATGGGTGGAATTCTGTTCACAGGATGCACAGAGAGCCAGCAGGGTGTCAGCCTCCGTTCCGTTTGCAGGAACGGCTTCCTGAAGCTTGAAATTTCCCTGGGTGATCGTTCCGGTCTTATCCATGACAACGGCGCGGACATTTTTCATAGCTTCCAGAGAAATGCCGCCTTTGAAGAGAATGCCCCGTTTGCTTCCAGCGCCGATTCCGGAGAAGAATGCCAGCGGCACACTCAACACCAGCGCACACGGGCAGCTGATGACCAGGAAGGTGATCGCGGTGTAGATCCAGTGATTCCAGTCGCCGGTCACCAGCGACGGTACGATCGCGGTCAGCAGGGCGAGAAGAACAACGACCGGGGTATAAACCCTTGCAAAACGTGCGATAAAACGCTCAATCTGCGGCTTGCTTGCAGCGGCATTTTCCACAGAATCCAGGATTTTTGTCACCATGGATTCGTCCAGTGCTTTTTCTACTTTCATTTTCAACAGACCGGAGGTGTTGATGCAGCCAGACACAACGGAATCCCCGGCTTTTACCGTGACAGGCACAGGCTCTCCGGTCACCGGTGACGTGTCGATACGGCTTTCTCCTTCAACGACGGTCCCGTCAAGGGGAATACGGTCACCCGGGCGGATCTGGAGGATATCTCCGATTTCGGCGTCCTCGGCAGGGATCACATGGGTATGGCTGCCGTGTACTTTGGTCACGACTTCCGGCCGCATATCCACCGCGTCCATGATCTGGGAGCGGCTTCGTTCCACAGCGATTTCCTCAAACAGTTCGCCGACGCGGTAGAACAGCATGACGCCGACCGCCTCTTTAAAATCACCGATACAGATTGCGGCGATGGTCGCAAGGCTCATCAGGAAGTTTTCGTCGAAGACCTTTCCACGGGTCAGATTCTTTACCGCGGTCAGGATGATCCTTCCGCCGAGGAGCAGATAGCCGAGGAGCAGGATCACATCCGCAGGGATCACAAGGGATGCCGCGTTCAGGACGATACCGCCGATAAAAAGCGCTGCTCCGATCAGGATCTGTGTCAGGTCCTTTTTGTTTTCAGCGCTCAGGCGGGAAGCCTTTTTGGAAGAGCGGCTTTTTGCCTGGATCACAACGTCGGGCTCCACCGAAGTGGCCGCCGTGCGGATTTTGTCCAGGAGTGCATCCGGATCCTCCGCTGCAACGCGGAGCTGTTTGGTGGCGAAAGTGATGGAAACGTCCTGCACTTCCGGCATGGCTGCAATCTTTCGTTCCACAGCGGCCGCACAGTTGGCACAGTCAAGATTTTCAATCAGATAGACTTTCTGAACTGCCGTTCCCGAAACGTGAGTCTGCGGACGGGGGGAAGCCTCTTCCTTGTGATGCATATGGCTGTGGTCATGACCGCATCCGCAGGAGTTGCCATGATGCGTATGAGCGTGCTCGTGACCGCATCTGCAGGAGTTGTCATGATGCGTATGAGCGTGTTCGTGACCGCAGGAACAGGAACCGTCATGGTGTGAGTGCCCGTGTTCATGCTCATGACCGCAGGAACAGCTGTGTTCATGATGATGTTCATGTTCATGGGTATGCTCATGTTCGTGTGCTGCTTCCGCTGAATGAGCGGAAGTGGTTTTGCTTTTTCTGGAACGTGTTCTCGGGTAAATTTCTACGCCCGGTTCCACAGCAGAAGCTTCAGCCCGTATTTTGTCCAGAAGCTTATCCGGATCTTCCGCGGTAATACGAAGCTGTTTTGTGGCAAAGGTGAGAACTGCTTCAGCGATTTCAGGCATCGCGTTCAGCCTGCGTTCCACAGCGGCTGCGCAGTTGGCGCAGTCCAGATTCTCAATCGTATAGACTTTTTTCACCAGAATACTGGAATTTTTTCCCTGACTCATAATCATCCTCCGATTTCTTTTCGTGTTGCTGGAAAAATGCAGCCGTTCCCATATTGGAACGGATACGGAAAAACATAACATATGAATAACTGTTCATATGTTCATAATATACCTGCAAATAGGATCCGTCAATAGTTTTTTTAAAGAAATCAGAAAAACGCCGTACAGAAATAATCCGTACGGCGTTGAAAGGTCTTTCAAAATTCTGCTGCGGGAGCAGCCGTTCGTTTTAGTGCCACTGTTTTCAGCAGATCCAGCAGGCTGGTGGAAAAAATATTGACATCCGTCCGGTCATCCTCCTGCTGATACATGTGGACACTGCCGTCTTCCCGGAAGCCGACGAGACAGGCGTCGTTGGAGATGATCTCATCGATCTGATAGATGTCCCGGCGCAGTTCTATATAGAGGATCGGGTGTTTCTGTTCGCTCCGCACAGCCAGTACATGCTGATAGATTTCGTTCTGTGTCTGGAGGCTGCAGGAATCCTGAGCGTGCAGAAAAGCAAAACATGGCCGCAGCGGTTCCTGCGCCGTAAGCCAGGATTCGGACAGAATCTCTTCCCGGTCTGTTTCGCCATAGCTGTAATGTATTCCATACAGCAGGTGTTTTTCCCGCAGTCTTTGGCAGGATTCCGGCGCTGCTTCATCGGCATAGATGACGGTCATGGCATTTCCGCATTTCTGAAGTTTTTCCAGATAGGCGTCAGAGAATGCAGAGTTCCGAAGAAAGATTCCAAATGCACAGTTTGGATACTTTTCGATCAGCGGAAGACAGAGATCAGCGTCCTCGTCCGGAAGAAAAAGGAGATAGACATAGATTCCTATGTTTCGTCCCTGTTCTATGATCCGGCAATAACTGTCAGGATCGTTCAAAAGGCGTTCTTTGTCCAGAATCAGAGAAAGGGACCAGGGAATGTTCAGGTTTTGCTCGGCTTCTATCTCACGGATCCTTTTTGCACCGACGGTACAACCGTTATAACCAAGATTCATTCCGAAGGTGAGCAGATGTTTGCGCCCGACGTTGGCAATCTGGTCAGAGACAAGTTCATAATAAGCGCTTTCCGGGTTTTTCAGCATTTCCTGGGCATAAGTCAGAAATCGTTTCTGAAAGCGCCCTTTGGCGAAGTTCAGTCCGATGTCCACCAGATTTCTTGCCAGCCGCCTGGGAGAACTTCTGGAATCCTGCAGAATTCTGTCCAGCATACATTCTACTAATATTTTTGTGAGATCTTTTCCCATTTTTATCCTCATTTCCTCTTCCGTGGTATGTTTGAAAATTTATTCCTGCAAAGAAGGGTGTACAGACTGCAGGAATAGATTTTCAGATACGCTCCGGAATCTTCCTGTCCTTATCATACCATACCATACGGTCTGCCTATCAAACATGGTCAGAAATCTGATTTTGTAGATTTTTTGTTTTCGTCTTCTTCGGATGGCCAGCGCATTTCTGCGCTGACCTGGCTGCGCGTTTATTTGTTTTTCTTGCCTTTACCACACTGTTCCCACAGGAGATCTGCCTGAGGCTTCCAGTTTTCCGCGTACGCTTTGCAGCGGTCGCAGAGGGTATCTACACTTTCCGGTGCTTCGTAGTCGGTGGATTTGGCCTCTGTCGTTTTTACCATGGCACGGAGTTTTTCCGGATTTTCCAGCATCGGACATGGACGGAGCATGTTCTCGTTGAACGGCTGTCCGTCATGATAAGCCATGAAGATCGGGCTCTTCAGAGCTTCCAGCAGGGTACATTCGCGGATATTTGCGTTGGAGTAGTGGATGAATACGCAAGGTTCCACGTCGCCTTTTGCATTAATATGAAGATACCTTCTTCCTCCGGCGATACATCCGCCGACATACTCTGCGTCGTTCTGGAAATCCATGGAGAAGATTGGTTTGGTCTGACGGAATTCACGGATCCTCTTGTAAACTTCTGTACGCTGCTCCGGGTTTGGAAGCAGTTCCGGAACGGCTCCGGTTCCTACCGGCATATAATGGAAGAACCAGATGAACAGTGCGCCGGCGTCAATGATCATATCAAAGAAAGGTTCGCTGCTGATATCCTGATAGTTCTGGCTTGTGTAGCAGGCGGAAATACCGAATGGGAGTTTATGTTCTTTCATAAGTTCCATCGCATGCATTACTTTTTCGTAATCACCGCTGCCGCGTCTTCCGTCGTTGGCTTCCTCGAAGCCTTCCAGGCTGATGGCAGGAACAAAGTTCTTTACGCGGAGCATTTCGTGACAGAAATCTTCGTCGATCAGCGTTCCGTTGGTGAAACTTAAGAATTCACAGTCGGAATGTTTCTCGCACAGGGCGATAATATCTTTTTTGCGGACCATAGGTTCTCCGCCGGTAAAGATGTACATATATGTACCGAGTTCTTTTCCCTGTGTGACAATGGAATCCAGCTCATCGAACGTCAGGTTCAGGCGGTTGCCGTATTCAGCAGCCCAGCATCCGGTGCAGTGCAGGTTGCATGCGGAGGTAGGATCGAGAAGGATTGCCCACGGTACATTGCAGCCTTCCTTTTCTTTGGTTTTCTCCTGCTTTGCGCTTCCAGTCAGGCTGGCATTTACGATAAAGTTATTAAAGAAAGTATCCCGGACACCTTCATCCAGATTCCATACTTTCATTATCAACTGATACCAGTTATTTTTTGCATCGATCGCGCCGCGAAACGCCTTGCGCTGCTCCTCATACCAGCCTTCCGGAGCCACTTTGTCTACCAGGCCCATCAGCTTCGGAATATTGGTTTCAGGATCGTTTCCCAGATATTGCCATGCTTTTGAAAGAGATGCAGACATTGCTGCAATTTTTGCTTTTTCTACAACATTACTCATATTAATTTACTTCCTTTCTTTCTTCTGCATCTGCAGTTTATCAAATGGATTTAATCCTATGATATTCATCGGACGGGAATTTTTCACCGGACAGATTCCTGCGGATGTCTTAAATTTCTACAGTTTCCGGCAAAGTGTTACTTTTTTGGACACAAATCCCGAATTGTCCAATGTTTTTCATGGGGTTAGTCATTAGAATAGACGTAAAAGATCAAGAAACCCATGGCTGTTTTCGTCCCTCCCTTGATGCATAAGATGCTGAAATGTTACCAGAATACAGCAGACCAAATGTTATGTTGTTGAATTTTTTGAGGGTAAAAGTTATAATAGAACGAGAACTTTCAGTACCGGGAGGAATAATTTTGGCGGATTCAAACATTACAAAGCGGGCACTGGCACAGGCGCTGAAAGAGCTGATGATGACACGGCCTCTGGATAAGATCAGCGTCAGTAATATCTGCGAACAATGCGGACTAAATCGAAAAAGTTTTTATTACCATTTTAAAGACAAATACGAACTGGTCAGTTGGATCTATTATACAGAATTTATTGAAACTGCACTGAAAAAGCAATACAGAGATTCCTGGGAATTTATGGATGAGATCTGCAGTTATTTTTATGAAAACCGTATTTTTTACCGGAAATGTTTTCAGCAGGAGGGGCAGAATTCTTTTTCTGAATACTTTTTCTCTGTGGTGTTTTCGACCATGTGCGACCATCTGGAACCTTTTTTTCGGGAGGAACCGTCCATTGAGCCTTACGCCGCTTTTTACGCAGATGCGTTTCTATGTGCGATCAAAAAATGGCTGGGACAGAAGGACTGTCTCCCGCCGCGGGAATTTTCCCGATTTCTTCGCAAGGCAATTCTTGGTGTATCACGCAAAGCATATATGCTGTTTCCGGAAGAGGATTCGATGGAAACGGAATGAAAATCTGTTCGGCATCCTGAAGGGATTCAGGGGGAGGACAGATTTTTTTGTGAAGATCGAAACAGCCTGAAAATATCCGTGACCGTTTTTTGGCTGAATGATGATAAATATCCTGTCAGAAGCTCCCTGTCACCTTGTCAGAAGGACGCTTCTCCGGTATAATCAATGGGAGAATATGAAGAAAGGATAAAAAAATGGAAAAAGGAAGATTAAGAGCGCTTCTGCCCATCGGGGTATTTCTGGTGTCGTTTTTGGGCATGGGGATCATCAGCGGGGATTTCAACCATATGCCGACCGTTGTAGGATTCCTGCTTGCCCTGATGACGGCTTTTTTTCAGAACCGCTCTCTGAATTTTGATGAAAAGATAAAAGTGATCACCAAAGGCGTGGGGGATGAAAACATCATTACCATGTGCCTGATTTTTCTCGCGGCAGGAGGATTTTCCGGGGCGGTAAAGGCAGCGGGAGGCGCGGACAGCACCGTCAATTTCTGTCTCTCCATCCTGCCGTCGTCCGTCGCCGTTATGGGTCTGATGCTGATCGGATGCTTTATTTCCCTGTCCATGGGGACCAGCATGGGAACCATCGCCGCGCTGGCGCCGATCGCGGTGGGCATCAGTGAGAAAACAGGATTTCCCATGGCGCTGTGTATCGGAGCGGTGGTCAGCGGCGCCATGTTCGGCGACAATCTGTCGATGATTTCCGATACGACCATTGCGGCAGTCAAGACCCAGGGCTGTGAGATGAAGGACAAATTCAAAGCCAATTTTCTGATCGTTCTCCCGGCGGCGGCGGTCTCCCTGCTGGTATTTTTCCTGATCACACGCCAGGCGGACTATACGATTGGCGCGGAGCTGGAATACAATCTATTGCAGATTGTCCCGTATCTGGTCGTTCTTGTGGGCGCTTTGATCGGATTCAATGTTTTCCTGGTACTGATCAGCGGAACGGTACTCTCCCTGATCGTGGGGGTGGCGACGGGAACCATTGAACCGCTGGGAATTTTTCAAGCAGTGGGAGAAGGCGTGACCGGAATGTACGATATCACGGTGATCTCTCTGCTGGTAGCCTGTGTGGTCGCTCTGATGAGGGAATACGGAGGAATCTCCTATATCCTGCAGTTTATCCGGAAACGGATCCGCGGTCAGAAAGGCGCGCAGCTTGGCATTGCGGTGCTGGCCCTGCTGGTGGATATGACTACGGCAAACAATACAGTGGCGATCGTGATCGCCGGGCCCATCGCAAAAGAAATCGGCCATGAGTATGGCATTGAGCCGAAACGGACGGCATCTTTGCTGGATATCTTTGCGTCTGTGGGACAGGGGCTTCTTCCCTACGGCGCACAGCTGCTGCTGGCAGCGGAGGCGACCAAGCTGGCGCCGCTTCAGATTATGCCATATCTGTTTTATCCGTGGATGATGGGTGTCTCCGCACTGCTTTTCATAGTCTTTGGAAAGAACAGAAGGAAGACGGCGTGACCCGTTTCCACGTTTGCTGCAGACGGCGGACGGGACGTGGCAGGAAATCTTTACACACGGCTTTCGCCGTAGTAAACTATATAGCATGGAACGTACATGAAAAAAAGTCTAAAAGGAAACCGGAGGTGTCCTATGAGTACAGTAAAATTATATGAGGCAGATGCATACCTCGGTGAATTTACAGCGACAGTAAAAAAATGTATCAGTGAGGCAGGAATCTACAAAGTAGTGCTGGATCAGACCGCCTTTTATCCGGAAGGCGGCGGTCAGCCGGCAGATCAGGGAACGCTGGGAGAAGCCAGGGTCCTGGATGTGCAGGAAGTGGACGGAACCATCTGGCATACCGTCACCCAGCTGCTGGAGCCGGGAACGGAGGTTGTGGGAAAACTTGATTTTGAGCGCCGCTTTTCCAACATGCAGAACCACAGCGGAGAGCACATTGTTTCCGGGATCATAGCCCGGGAATACGGATACCACAATGTGGGATTCCATATGGGAAGTGAAGCCGTTACCGTAGATTTTGACGGTGTGCTGACGAAAGAGCAGCTGTTTGAGATTGAGCAGCAGGCCAACGACGCGGTCCTTCGGAATGTCCCGATCACAGTTTCCTTGCCGGACCGGGAAGAACTGGCACAGATGGAGTACAGGAGCAAGAAGGAGATCGAAGGACAGGTGCGTCTGGTTACTGTAGAAGACTATGACTGCTGTGCATGCTGCGGAACCCATGTTTCCAGTACCGGGGAGATCCGGCTGATCAAACTTCTCGGTCTCCAGAATTATAAAGGCGGGGTGCGGATTTCGATGCTCTGCGGAGAGAAAGCCTTTCGGGATTATCTGATCAAGCACACGAATCTTGTGGGCATTGCACAGCTGCTCAGCGTAAAGCCGGAGGAAGCCGGGGATGCAGTGGTCCGCCTGAAAGAGAAAAATATTGAATTGAAGAAAGAACTGAAACAGCTGAAAAAACAGTTATACATTTTGGGGCAGGAAGGGAAGGCGCAGGATTCATGAGCAAGGGAAAAGAGATCAAGACCAATGCGATGAGGATTCTGGACCGGCAGAAGATTTCCTACCAGGTGCTTCAGTATGAATGTGACGAATTTATCGACGGAATGCACAGCGCGGAACTGACAGGAGCGCCGGTGGACCAGTCGTTCAAGACGTTGGTCGCGAAAGGAAAGAGCGGGCAGTACTATGTCTTTGTCCTGCCCATCGCAAAAGAAGTGGATCTGAAAAAGGCGGCGCGGACCGTGGGCGAAAAGTCGGTGGAAATGATCCATGTAAAAGATATCACCGCGGTGACCGGCTATGTAAGAGGCGGATGCAGTCCCATCGGTATGAAGAAACAGTTTCCGACGGTGGTGGAGCAGTCTGCCGGACAGTATGACAGGATTTACGTCAGCGGCGGAAGGATCGGAACCACGTTGGTGCTGGCGCCGGAAGATCTGCTGAAAGTGGGCAAAGCACAATACGGAGATTTTGCCTTTGAAGAGTAAAAATGGAAAAAGACAGCAGTCACGCTGACGGAACGGTTACAGAAAAAGAGTATCAGAAGAAAAGGAGAGAAGGAACATGTTATTTTTGGAATATCCCCCATGCAGTACCTGCAAAAAGGCGAAAAAATGGCTGGATGACCATGGCGTGAGCTACGAAGCGCGCCATATCAAGGAGCAGAATCCTACGGCATCGGAGCTGAAAGAGGGGTATGAGAAGAGCGGGCTGGAACTGAAGAAATTTTTCAATACCAGCGGAATGAAATATAAGGAATTGGGACTGAAGGATAAACTTCCAAACATGAGCGACGAGGAAAAGCTGGAGCTTCTCGGCACAGACGGAATGCTGGTAAAGCGTCCGCTGGTGATCGGGGACGACTTTGTTCTGGTTGGATTTAAGGAAAAAGAATGGGAAGAGCGCCTGGAGCGTTAAAAGGAGTGACAAATGGAAGGGCTTGAGTGGAAGATTGTTTCTTCTATGGAGAAAGTATTTGCGGTCAGAGAGCCGTCCGGGGAAGGAATGGGAAAAAAACTGACCTCCCTGAGAGGAGAGACCGTATCCTTTCAGATTGCATACCGGTGGAACGGCAGCAGACGAGAAAAAATGCATCCGGAATTGTGCGGAAAAGGAAAGGAAATGGCAAGGATCCGGAAGGTATGTCTGGTTCCCTGCGAATATCCGCTGCATCCGGAGGCGGATGAAGATTATCTGACCAGAGAGCCAGGATTATATCCCGATTTGCTTCAGGAGATTTCCGGGGAAGGTGTGAATCTGATCCCGGGACAGTGGAGGAGTCTCTGGGTGGATCTGGAGGCGCAGGACAGCAGCGCGCCCGGGGTTTATCCCGTCTCTGTCCGCATGGTCCGGAACGGGGAATGTATGGGAACCGCAGAACTGTCCTTTGAAATCTTAAATGCAGACCTTCCTCTGCTTCCGATTCCCCATACGGAGTGGTTCCATTCGGATTGCCTGGCGGAATACTATCAGGTGGAAGTATTCAGCGAAGCATACTGGCGAATTACCGAGAATTTTATCCGTGCAGCTGTCAAAAGAAAGTGCAACATGATCCTGACGCCGGTGTTTACGCCGCCTCTGGACACGGCGGTGGGAGGTTACCGCCTTCCGGTACAGCTGACGGACGTGGCGCTGGAGAACGGCCGCTGGGTGTTCGGTTTCGAAAAGCTGCGGCGGTGGGTGGAGATGTGCCGGAGATGCGGCATCGTTTATTATGAGATTTCCCACCTGTTTACCCAGTGGGGCGCCAAATGCACGCCTCAGATCTTTGGGACAAAAGATGGACGGTATCAGAGGATTTTTGGCTGGGAGACCGATGCGGGCAGTCCGGAATACGCAGAATTTCTGCACAGCTTTCTCCATGCCCTGAAAAAAGAACTGAAGCAGCTGGGTATACTGGAACATACCTTTTTCCATATCTCCGATGAGCCGGGGGAAGCAGTGCTGGAGAGCTATCGGAAAGCGGTGGAACTGGTATCGGAGGATCTTAGGGACTGCCAGGTCATTGACGCGCTGTCGGAATATGCGTTTTATGAAAAAGGGCTTGTTCGTCAGCCGGTATGTTCCCTGGATCATATTCAGCCGTTTCTGGAAAAGCGGCCGGAAAAGCTGTGGGGGTATTACTGTACCAGCCAGGCGGTAAATGTGCCGAACCGGTTTATCGTTCAGCCGGGATACCGGACGAGGATTCTCGGAACGCTGCTGTACCGGTATCAGCTGGACGGGTTTCTCCATTGGGGATATAATTTTTATCATTCACAGTTTTCTGCCCGTTCCATTGATCCGTATCTCTGTACCGATGCCGACGGCGCGTTCCCGTCCGGCGATCCGTTTCTGGTCTATCCCGGCAGGGACGGAATTCCCGAGGAATCCCAGAGGATGATGCTGATGGACGAGGCGATGAGTGATCTGTGTGCACTGAAGCTTCTGGAGCAGATGGCTGGAAGAGAGACGGCATGTCGATGCCTGGAGGTGCAGGAGGGAGAAGACTTGAATTTCGAAAAGTATCCAAGAAGAATTTCTTATTTGACCGGGATGCGCGAAAAGGTTAATGATGAAATAAGAAAAAGAACGGAATAAGGGGAATAGATCAGCTGGATGAGCCGTTATGAAATAAGGAACGGAGCAGAAGAAAGCAGTTGTAACGAAGAAAGACCTTCGGACCCGGTAGCGCCGGGAGTGTATCTGAAAATTGCAGAAAACAGTTTTCAGATACGTTCCCGCGTATGCCTGGTTCGGAGGTCTTACTGTTTTACCAGAGGTTCCGTCTTGCGTCTTCCGGAGCTGCAAATGGTCCCGGAAGTACCCGCAGTCCGCGGTGTCCGCCGAAATAATCTCTGTCAAAGACGATATCCGTTCCGTCCGGGTTTTCATACCGTTCTTCCGGCTCAAACGCGCAGCCTAAGACATCGCTGTTCACCATGCCGGTGGAGAAATCTCCCAGGAATTCGTACAGGTTGGTGGACAGGACCGGTCTGCCGTCCTGGCAGATCACATCGACAGTTACTTCGTGTTCTGTATCCACCAGATGTTCCGTTTCCTTTTTGCAGGCTTTGGCGCCGTTGAAGTAAACGTTGCCTTTTACCCAGACCGGAAGCGGATGGGAATGTGCAGCGTCCAGTTTCACCATGTCCGGCGTATCGGTATCCATATCAAACATCTGGATCCATTCTTCGTAGGTCGGATACTCATCCATGACATGTGTGCCTACTTCACGGTTTTCCTCATCCGTGCCCTCGGAGCTGTCGCGCAGGGTGGTAAACGGTTTGGAAGGCCATTTCTGTACAAAAATGTTGTTGTAGAAACGGTCATCGCCGTGAAGGATCGTCATAAATCCCATGACTTCCGTGCGGTGAGGGATGTGGTACGGTGTGTAGCGCGGGCCTGTGCCGCCGCCCACACAGGTCAGGGCTCCGCAGATCAGGTTATGTACCATTGCCACGCCCTGGGTAGCCATACGAAGGGATGCGTCTGACAGCAGGATATTGTTGTCGATCAGTGTGGGGCCATGGCCTACTTCCACGAAGATATCCTGACTCATCATGCCGCCTTTCAGAGGTTTTGCGAATTCCGGGCGCTGATTGTCGTGGAACAGGTTTTGGGTGATGCGGGTTCCCTGTGCCTCCCAGTCGCACCAGATGCCCATCGTGCAGTGATGGATGTAATTGCGGCGGTAGATGACGTCGATCGCCGCGTGCATTTTGATGCCTGCGATTTCTGCGCCGCCCAGCTCCATCATATTGTTGATGTGATGGATATGGTTATCTTCAATGATGGAGAAAACGCCGCCCATACGGCCGATGATGCCGCCCTGTTCACAGTGGTGGATGTTGCAGCGGCGGACGATGTGGCTGCCCACTTTTTCCTTCAGCCATCCGTGATACTGACCACGGCATACCGCGTCGCGCTCCATCTGGGTAGGGCTCTTTACATGCTTATAAGTAAAGTAATGCTCGTTGTCCGGGTCCAGATATTTTCCCAGGGAAATACCGGCACACTTGCTGTTGCTGATCTCACAGTCCTCGATGATCCAGCCTTTGGACCAGTGCGGTCCGATCATGCCGTCCTGATAAGCGGCAGGCGGCGCCCAGGTAGTTGCAGCCTTGCTGATGGAAAAGCCGCTGACTGTGATATATCCGATGCCTGTTTTGGAAGGCATGAAACATTCGCGGCGTACGTTGATCTCCACGTTTTCCTCATTTGGGTTTTTGCCCTGGAAATTGGCGTAGATTACGGTCTCATTTCCGTCCTGTTCCGCGTACCATTTATAGACGGAAGCCTCCGGCTCCCAGGAGCATTCGTAGACTTCACTTTTGATACATGCGTCCAGGCTGTCTGCTTCATACATCATTTTATCGTTCAGATAAACCACTCCGGTGTGTTTGCTGCGGCCTGCGAAATACCAGTCGCCGTAAACATAAGTGGTATATGGATTGTAATTTCCGAATACGGTGTTGTCGATCCGGCATACCCATACATTTCCCTGATACGGTTTCCAGTCTTTCACTTCCTCCGCTCCGGTGATCACAGCACCCAGCGGTTCCGTGCTGCGGTAAGTGATCCGGGCGTCTTCTGTTCCGGCGTTTGCCGGGTCTACATACTCACGGTACACGCCGGGAGCCACCAGAACTTCGTCTCCCGGTTTTGCGGCCTGCGCTGCGTCATTGATGTGTTTGAAAGGCATTTCTTTTGTGCCGTTCCCGTCGCGGGCGGCTTTTGCATCAACATAGATGATCATATGCATTTCCTCCTTGTGTCTGTTTCCGCATTTGTTGCGTAAGTTTTGAATTTATCGTACACTATTTTGAATTTACCGTCAAGATGTGCGGAATCACTGAAATTTATAGGAAAATATACTGCATTTTTCACAAAAAATGTCAGTGAATTCCTTGTGATTTTCGGATACATTTTCCTGCCGCAGGGGGAATACCGGCTGCCCTATGCCTGTTTCTGTCATCGTTCCGGAAAAGTATCTGAGTTCTGACGATGGATACAGAAAAAAAGAAAAACAAAACTTTCATAGGAAATTTGTTCACATTTTTTTGCGAAAAAGAGACAGGAACCATGAAAGCCCAAAACCTTTCACACAAACGAAGAAAAAATCCTATCAAATTTTTTAAGGCCGTTTGTCAGCAATTCACAAATCAGAGAAAGTTGTCGGAAAATGCTGGACAAACAAAAAACCGGCGTATATAATGACGTCACAATCAACGAAACGGCAGGAGGTGATACAGATTGGACCTGCAGCAATGTCTTGTGTTGACGGCTGCATCGGGAGCGGTATTGATGGATTTAAAAACAGGAGAAATAGCAAATGGCTGGATCGTGATCCTGTGGATTGCTGGCTTTCTGACCAACGGCATAGGTCATGGAATGAGGGGGATTTTATCATTTCTTATCGGGACGGTTCTTCCGATTCTGTTACTTTTCTGGTTATTTCATTTCCGAATGTTCGGAGCAGGTGATATCAAACTTTTTTCAGCGCTTGGAGGCTTTCTAGGCCCGGCAGCAATTCTGAAATGTATCTGTCTGTCATTGATCTTTGGCGCAATTCTATCTATCGGCATTTTCATTATCTGCGGAAACATTCGTCAGCGTCTTTTTAAACTCACCACTTATATCAAACACATATTTTTATTAAAAATACGGGGAAAAACTACAGTTCCGGTTCCTTATCGTGATGGGAAGTGGGGGATGGAGTGTATTCATTTTTCGGTACCCATTCTGCTTGCAGTTTTGCTCTGGATAGGAGGCTTCTATTGATTCGTGCAAAGAAAAAGAACATATTTGCAGTCTGTGACACAGAAATTGAATACGCTTACAACTTCATGGAATATCTGATGCAGAAGAAGAATATTCCCTTTGAGATCCAGGCGTTCACAAGTCCGGAGGTTCTGATGGATTTCGCCAGGAACAATGAGATTGAGATTCTTCTGATTTCCGACAAGGCGATGAAAGAGGAGATCCGGAATCTGCCGGTCCGCCAGATTATCATTCTGTCGGAAGGAGTGCACAGCCCCGGACTGGACCAGTACCCGACGGTATATAAGTATCAGTCTTCTGACAAGGTAATCCGCGAGGTGATGGCGTGTTATGGGGTGGAACATGAAGTTTCGATGGCACAGAACGGTGTGATCAAAAAGGAAATGCGTGTGATCGGAATCTATTCACCGATCGGAAGGACGCAGAAGACTTCCTTCGCACTGGCTCTCGGACAGATTCTCGGGAGAGATCACGCAGCGCTGTATCTGAACCTGGAGAGCTATTCCGGTTTTGAACAGCTGATGGAAACACATTTCGAACAGGGACTCAGTGATGTCCTGTATTATGCCAGGCAGGAAAATACTGGCATTGTCTATAAAATCGCCAGTATGGTACAAACCATACAAAATCTTGACTTCCTGCCGCCGGCTCTTTTCCCAATGGATATTCAGACAACCAAATATGAGGAATGGATCTGGCTGTTCCGCCAGCTGGAACAGAACAGCAATTATGAAGTACTGATCCTGGATCTTGGTGACGGCGTTGTCGATCTGTATCAGATCCTGGATTACTGTACGGAAATTTATGTTCCGATCCGCCAGGATATTATCTCGGCGGCGAAACTGGAACAGTTTGAAAGCGCCCTTCAGATGTGGGATTCCGTCTCTGTGCTGGAAAAGATCAGGAAGATACGGATACCGTTCTATGCCGCCGGAAAAAGCGGAAAGGCATGGGTGGAGGAACTGGCATGGAGTGAACTGGGAGATTATGTCAGGAAGCTGCTGCGCGGAGAGGACAGTGGATGAGGGAAGCCGAACTGCTGAGGCCTCTGCTTCTGGAAGAAATCGACATTGCCAGCGAACCGGAGGATGAGAAGATCCTGGAACTGATCGACCGGCTGATCCTGGAGCAGGAAGTTACCCGAAAGCTTCCGGTGAGCCGGAAGACGGAAGTGCGGCAGGAACTGTTTTATTCTGTGCGCAGGCTGGATGTTCTGCAGGAACTTCTGGATGATCCGGAAGTGACCGAGATCATGGTGAATGGATATGACTCGATCTTTGTGGAAAAACAGGGAAAGATCTTTCCGTTCCGAAAACGGTTCACTTCCCGGGAAAAGCTGGAGGACATTATCCAGCAGATTGCAGGGCGCTGCAACCGGGTAGTCAATGAGCAGAATCCCATCGTGGACGCGCGGCTGGAAAATGGTGACCGGGTGAATGTAGTGCTGCGTCCCATTGCCCTGAACGGACCGATCCTGACCATACGCCGTTTTCCGGAACATCCCATCACGATGGCGCAGATGGTCCGGCAGGACTGTATTTCAAAGGATGCGGCAGACTTTCTGAAAGACCTGGTGTGTGCCAGATATTCGATCCTGGTTGGCGGAGGGACTTCCACAGGCAAGACCACATTTCTGAATGCTCTGAGCGGCTTTATTCCGGCGGACGAAAGGATCATCACCATTGAGGATAATGCGGAGCTGCAGATTCAGGGGATTCAGAATCTTGTGCGGCTGGAGGCGAGAAGTATGCATCTTGAAGGACAGCAGGATATCACGATCCGTGAACTGATCCGGACATCTCTCCGGATGCGGCCCTCCCGGATCATCATCGGGGAGGTCAGAGGTGCGGAAGCCTGGGATTTTTTACAGGCGCTGAATACCGGGCACAGCGGGTCGCTGGGTACCGCCCATGCCAACAGCAGCAGAGATATGCTCGGGCGGCTGGAAGCCATGGCGCTGATGGGAATTGAGATTCCGCTGGAGGCGATCCGGCGCCAGATCGTTTCGGGGATTGAGGTTCTGGTGCATCTGGAACGGGATCCGGACGGAAGAAGGCACGTGGAGGAAATTTCGGAGGTTGACGGTATGGAGGAAGGAACGATCCGGATCAACCCATTGTTTCAATGGGATCGCAGGAAAGGACTGATCGTATGCGGAGAATTAAAAAACAGAAAAAAGCTGGAAAGATTCCGGAGCTGAAAGTGGATTATAACAGCTATGATCCGGGGAAAAAAGAGAAGATTCTGTGGACGCTGGAGAGTCTGGGAATCATCGCAGGAATGGATTTCCTGTTTTACCGGTCGGCGGCGGCCATGCTTCTCTGGATTCCGTTTATGCCTTTCTGGTTCCGGTGGAAGAAGAAACAGGCGATGGAGAAGCGGAGAAAGGATCTGTACGAGCATTTCCGGGATCTGACAGCCGCCATGCAGTTTGCGGTGTGCGCAGGATATTCTCTGGAAAACGCAGTGAGGGAAGCGTATCAGGATCTGAGACAGTCCTACGGGGAAAAGGACATACTGGTGCGGGAGCTGAAGTTTATGTGCAATCAGACGGCGCTGAGTATTCCGGTGGAACAGTTGTTTATGGATCTGGCAGGGAGGAGCGGAGTCGCGGATATCCGGATGTTTGCCAACGTGCTTGCGATCTCCAAGCGCACCGGCGGAACTATGGAGGCTGTGATGAAAAATACCTGGAGGATCATCAGCGGGAAGATCGATACGGAACGGGAGATTGCCAGCAGCATTGCCGCCAGAAAGTATGAACAGACGATCATGAGCGTGATCCCGCTGGCGATTATCCTGTATATTCAGGTTTCCTTTCCGGAGTTTATGGATGTGTTGTATGGAAACCTTTTCGGGGCGCTGGTCATGACGGTATGCCTGGGAGTCTATCTTGCCGCCTGGACAATCGGCCAGAGGATTATGAGAATCGAGGTATAGCAATGGCAGGAGTACATCTGATCATAGGGGCGGGGCTGCTTCTCTGGTATTTCTGGAGAAAGAAAAATAAAAAGCTGAACGTTCTGGAAAAACGCATCTTTTTATTTGCAGCAATTGGGAACATAGCAGGGCTGGCGCTGACTGTGGCCGCGTATAGCAATGCAGGTCTTGGGACAGAGCCTGCAGTCGAGCGGGGCAG
This sequence comes from uncultured Fusicatenibacter sp., assembly GCA_902493585.1. Lineage (GTDB taxonomy): Bacteria > Bacillota > Clostridia > Lachnospirales > Lachnospiraceae > Fusicatenibacter. The sequence continues at coordinate 23,876 of CABUPZ010000003.1, forward strand.
TTATGGGACGTCAGCCAGAGAGGAACAGCTGGAAGTGTCACAGGAAAATGGAGAGAATCAGAAGATTACGGTTCTGGTTCCCGCCAGACAGTATGAGGAAGAGGAGACGGAGGAATGGCTGGAGCATGCGGAGAAGGTATTGGATACAGTCATACTTGGTGAAAACACGTCGCTTCTCCATGTGGACCAGGATCTGAACCTGGTCACACAGATACCGGACAGCCCGGTCGCTGTCTCCTGGGATACGAATGAGCCGTTGCTGGTGGGCTATGAGGGAAAATTATCAGACAGGATTCCGCCGGAAGGCGCGCAGGTGAGGCTGAAAGCAACGCTCAGCCTTCAGGAACAGACAAGGGAATGTGTCCGCAATCTCGTGGTATATCCGAAACAGGAGGCAGAGACGCTGGAACAGCTGATACAGGAAGCGGCGCAGGCACAGAATACCGATGCTTCCGAAGCCGTGTACTATCTGCCGCAGGAGATCGATGGGCAGAAACTTACCTGGAGAAAGGTTCCGGACAGGACCGGAAATCTGATTGCCGTATTTGGGCTTCTGACAGCCGTTTTGTACGGAGGGGTTCAGCAGGAAAAGAAAGAAGAATCCAGACGCAGCAGGGAGGAAGAGCTGCAGATGGATTATCCGGAAATCGTCAGCGCGCTGGTACTGCTGCTGGGAGCGGGACTGAACATGCGAAAGGCGGTGGAACGGCTGGCGCTGGATTATCAGAACCGGCAAAGGAGCGGTTCAGCGAAGCCAAGAGCCGCATATGAAGAACTTCTGTATACCTGGCAGGAGATGGAAAGCGGTGTCTCGGAATTGAATGCCTATGAACATCTGGGAACGAGATGCCAGGGAACTTCCTACCGGGCGTTGGCAACACTGCTGACACAGAATCTGAAAAAAGGCAGTAAAGGGCTGCTGGAATTACTGGAACAGGAATCCTCGGAGGCATTCGAGGAGCGCAGGCGCAGGGCAAGGGCAGAAGGGGAAAAGGCCGGAACCAGGCTTTTGCTTCCCATGATGATGATGCTTGGCATTGTGTTTCTCCTGATCCTGATCCCGGCATTTATGTCCTTTTATGCATAAAAGAAAGCTTCCGCCTGCGGGATCCCGCAAACAGCGGAAGGATGGAAAGGAGGTGAGACCATGTGGAGAATGCTGGAGTTCTGGCAGGAGGAAGACGCGGTCGGCGTCGTGGAAATCATACTGATCCTGGTCGTACTTATCGGTCTTGTTATTATTTTCAAACAGCAGCTGGTAAGCCTTGTCAACGACATTCTGGATAAGATCACAAGTCAAAGCAATTCCATCTGACCTGAGAAACGGATTCCTCACAAAAAGAAAAGAAATTTCTGATAAAAGGCCGGTTTACGGCAAAGAAAGTAAAATGTAAGAAAGGAGCTGTATACCATGAGAACAAACGGCAGTATCACGGTCTATATGAGTCTTGTGTTCAGCGTCATCCTGACGCTGATCGCCGGGAGTCTGCAGTCGGTCCGGATGGCATATGCACGTGTCCTGACGGCGAGTGCGGCGGAACAGGGGCTGTATTCTGTATTTTCCCGTTTTGATCGTAAGCTTCTGGAAGAATACGAATTGTTTTTTCTGGACGGCGGATGCGGAACGGGAGAATGGCAGCCCGGAAATCTGTATCAGACGGCAGAGGATACCGCTTCCTGGATTCTGGGAGAAGGGAATCAGATATTGGATGGTTTTTCTTCCGGGCTGAAGCTGGAAAATGGAAGTATCACGTCATACACCCTTGCAACGGATAATGACGGGGAAGCTTTTTTTCGCCAGGTATGTGAAGCGATGAGACAGAATCTGGGGACTTATGGTATACAGCAGCTTTCGGAAAAACTGAAAAACAGAGAGAATGCATGGGATGCCCAGGAAGAACAGAACCGGATCGGAGATTCCGGGCAGACCGTGGAAGATTACGAACAGGCAGTCAAAGAGGCGGAGGAAGCACAGAGGGAACAGCAGGAAAGTGGAAATGAAAGTGAAGATGGAAATGAAGGTGAACAGGAAGAGCAGGGAGCTTCAGAGGTTACGCAGGGGTTTGTAAATCCCATTGAAGTCATCCGGAGGATTCAGGATATGGGGAGTTTAAGTCTGGTACTTCCTTCCGGACAGTCTCTGCCCAATCAGGAAGCGGATCTTTCACAATTTGCCTCGCACAGAAGTCTTCAGGAAGGACTTCCGGTCATTCACAGGGAAAGAGAAGTGGAATTTGTGGATAAGATGCTGCAAAATGAGTACCTGCTGTGGAAATTTCCCTGCTATACCGATAAAGAAGAGACAGGAGGACTGCAGTGTCAGGTGGAGTATGCCATCGCAGGAAAAGAAAGCGATATGGAAAATCTGAAAAGCGTTGCCGGACAGCTTCTGGCGGCGAGAGAGGCAGCCAATGCGGTGCATATTCTGGCAAGCGCGGAGAAACGTGCGCAGGTGAACGCGCTGGCGATGACCATAGCCTCTGCTCTGGCGCTTCCCGTTGCATCGGGGATCATATCTGCGGCTTTGATCGGATGCTGGGCATTTGCGGAAAGCGTCCTGGATGTAAGGGAACTTCTGGATGGAGGAAAGGTTGCCCTGGTGAAAACGGACGGATCCTGGCAGCTGTCCCTTGAAAATCTTCCCAATCTGCTGGATGGGCTGGACTCTCTGAGAAAAAGCAGCGAGCAGGGGCTTTCTTATGAAGAATACCTTCGGCTCCTTCTGATCAAAGAGGATTCCGGCGGGATCAACAGCAGGACCATGGACCTGGTGGAGCACAATATGCGAACCCGGCTGGGAGTTCCGGAGTTTCGGATCGACCAGTGCATCTCTTCACTGGGACTGGAAATGAACCTGAGATACGGAACGGAAACACTAAGGATAGAACGCGAATATGCTTATGGAACGGAGGTGTAAAGGGGTGCCCTCTTATCGGAAAACAGAGAATCGATGTTATCATTCATTCAAACAATATCAAACGTCCACTCTTCTGAGACATAAATCGCTGTTACAGCCATGGCAAGAATCTCCGAAACTGTCTTACGGTAAGAGGGTAACCTTTTGCATCTTGCGGAAAGGAAGCCTGACGGTAGAGGCAGCGCTGGTTCTCCCTTTCTTTTTCTTCGCGGTTTTGACCCTGCTGAACCTGATGGAAGTATGCAGGCTTCAGGGGATGGTGAATATGTCCCTGCAGGAAAGCGCGGAAACACTTGGCACCTATGGGTATGTGCTTCCGGGAGAAGAGGAAAGCGCAGAGATGGTGCTGGGAACGGGTGCCTGCATGATGTATGCGCAGAGCCAGCTGCCCGAAGAAGTCAGAGAACATGGAAGTATCTCCCTCCTGAGAAGCAGGTACGAAGATCATACGGTGAAGCTTCAGGCGGAATATAAGATGAAAATAGGTTATCTGTTTTTCCTCCCGGAGGTGAAAGTAACCTGTCGGGCGAGTGTGCGGGCGTGGGAAGGAGATACGGACCAGGAGAGGCAGGCGGGGAATTATGAGGAGATGGTCTTTGTCACGGAACATGGACAAGTCTATCATACCTCATCTGCCTGCCGGCATCTAAGTGTAAAAATCTCTGCCGGAAGCAGGGGAAAAATCAGCAGTATGAGAAATGAGAGCGGTGAAAGGTATCATGCCTGTGAAAAATGTGTAGGCAGCGGAGCGGTGAATGATCTGCTGTATGTTACCTCCAGCGGAAACCGGTATCACAATTCACCGGAATGCAGCGGACTGAAACGGAGTGTCCGGCTGGTCAAGCATTCGGAAGTTGCCGGATATCCGGTGTGCAGTACCTGTCAGGCGATGGAAAAGAAAGGAGCAGGGGAATGACAATTACGATAGGATTAGGCGCCGCCTTGGGAATCCTTGGGGTTCATTCGATCATGGACATCCGCAGAAAAAAGATCAATGTGATTCTGGCGGGCGCCTGTCTGGCAGCCGGGGTGGCGTGGCAGCTTTTCGGACAGAAAACAGAGGCAGCGGAAATTTTGCTGTCATGCCTTCCGGGAAGTACACTTCTCGGAGCGGCATGTCTTACGGAACAGAAGATTGGGTATGGCGATGGATGGGTCGTGATGGCCGCAGGGGTATGGACCGGAATGTGGGATATGGTTCTGATCCTGACCGGAGGAATGCTGGCATGTGCAGGCTGCAGCGCAGTTCTTCTGATCCTGAAAAAAGTCCGGAAAGGGGACGCGCTTCCGTTTATTCCTTTTCTCCTGCTGGGATGTATCGGGAGGATGATTGTTTGAGAAGGAGCACAGTCCAAAACAGAGAGAAAGTGAACGACAAAAACAGAGTCAGAAAGAAAGAGCAAGAAAGATCTAGAGACAGATACAGAGAAAAAGTTCACAAAGACAAAGCGGAAAACAGAATCAAAGATAAAAACAGGGGCAAAGACGGAGTGATATGCCGGAATGAGAAACAATGGCAGGAGGCGGCAAGTATCACCGTGGAGGCTGCTCTTGTAGTTCCGCTGGCATTGATCGTCATTTTTCTTCTGATCTCGCTGGATTTTTACGTTCACGATAAAGCTTATTATACACTCTGTGCCTTTGAAACGGTGATGACCGGGAACAGCTATGGCAGGATGGATCAGGAAAGCGGCGAAAGATATGCAAAGGAAAAACTCAGCAGCCTCCGGAAGGCGCACCGAATGCCGACGGAAGTGCCGCAGGGACAGGTAAAGGTAACGGATCAACATACAGAGGCTGTGTTTGAGGGCAGCGTCTGTCAGTTGTGGGGCCATGGAATCTGGAAGTATCACGCCAGTGCGGAAGCAAAAAACATAAGGCCGGAAGAACGGATCCGAAGGATCCGTATGGTGGAGAATATCATATCCTGACATAAGAGCCGGATGTTCCAAAGCTCTTTCGGAGGGATAGGAAAGTGAGGGAACGATGCAGATAGATTATAAGAGGGATCTGAATCACAACTATATGATTATTCGAGAGGAAGGAGAGCCGGATGCGGCGTCGTATCAGATCAGGATGCTTCAGACGAATTCCATTACGGGAATTCTGGAATGCCGCATTCACAAGATGGACAATCATACATTGTTTTACTATGATATCACTTCCAGACAGTCGCTGAGCGCGGTGTATGAACATCAGCAGGTAGGATGCAGCTTTCTGAAAATGCTGTTTCAGGAAATTGTCAAGGTGCTCGAAGAACTGGGAAGTTATCTTCTGGACCCGGAGGGCCTCATCCTTACCCCGAATACCGTCTATCTGACGGCGGAGCCATTGCAGTTCAGCTTCTGTTATCTTCCGGGAGAAAAACATTCCGTGAACAATCAGCTGAGAGAACTGATGGAGTATCTGCTTCCCAAACTGAATCACCAGGAGCCGGAAACGGTAGTGCTGGGATATGGCCTGTATAAGGCGGTGACGGAGGAAGACTGCCCGCTGGATCAGATCCGGGGCGTACTTCTGCGGGAACCTCAGGTTCCGGTACAGGAGGAACCTTTCGCTCAGGAAAAGCAGGAAGCGGAGGAACAGAAGGAAGGTATGAGAAAGAAAGCCATGGAATCCTTTTTTACGGAAGAGGAGGAAGAAGAAAAGGAAAGCGGAATCTGGACATTTGCAGTGTTCCTTGGCGGAGCGGCTGTTTTGGGTCTGGTGCTGTATCTGATGTACTTTACCCGGGTGCCTGTAGTTATGTATCTGATCCTGTTGGCTGCGGCGGGTGTTTCCATCCTTGTGATTTCCGCCTGGCTGAGAAAAAAGGACCGGGAAGATGCGGAAAAGGAGATGAAGCCGTTCTTGGAAGGGGAAAAAGAGACGAAGCCGTCTCTGGAAGTAGAAAAAGAGGCAGAACCGTTTTTGAAAAAGGCTCAGGAAGAACCGGAATTTCAGCTTCTTTCCCATCGGTTTTCTGTTGAAGAAACACGTGAGGGTGGAAAAGCTTTTTCTGCACAGGAACCGAAAATCCTTTCCGCGCAGGCAAGGCAGGAAAGAAAACCGGTTTCGGATCAGCTACTGTATCAGAAAACGGAACCCCTCTACCGGAAGCCCAGGGAAAACCGATTCCGTCTGGTGCCGGTTTCTGCCCCGGACCTCCCGGAAATCGTGATTTCTCAGGAGGAGACAACCATAGGAAAGCTGCAGACGGCGGCGGACATGGTAATCCCGTTTCCTACCGTCAGCAGGCTTCATGCGAAACTTCACTGCGCGCAGGGAATCTGTCTTCTGACCGATCTGAATTCCTGCAATGGAACTTATGTCAATGGCACCCCATTGGAAGGGGATATTCCAAGAAAACTGGAAAGCGGGGACGAGATCACCTTTGCGGATATTACCTATCAGTTTCTGGAAAAATAGAACTCCAGGCGTAACAGTTCAGCTGGCTGAACCGTTGCCTTCAGGCACTGCTGCCTGGGACAATAAGTGAAAAAAGGATAAACAGCCCGTAAAACCTTGCAATCGGAAAGTCCATCTCCTATAATGAAAACAATCGGAAAGAAGGAATATGGGAGAGAGAACGATGAACCAACAGGATTATTATAATCTCAACGAGGATTTTATTGAACGGATGCTGAGAAATCCTAAAAACGTATGGAACCTGATCATGATAGCTGCCAACGTTCTAATCTTTGTGTTGGTGACCGTCACAGGCGGAAGCAGCGATATAGAAAACATGATCCGCTGGGGCGCCGCATATACACCGCTGATCCAGGCAGGTGAAACCTACCGCCTGTTTACCAGTATGTTTCTGCATTTTGGCATCAGCCACCTGTTCAACAATATGCTGCTGCTTTTGTTTGTAGGGGATTATCTGGAAAAGACGGTGGGAAAACCAGTGTACCTGGCCGTGTACATGCTTGGGGGACTGGCGGGCAACGTATGTTCCTATCGATATGAAATTTCGGAAGGAAGAGCGGTCGTTTCCGCAGGCGCCTCCGGGGCAATTTTTGCGGTTCTTGGGGCGATCGTGATACTGCTGATCTTGAACAAAGGCCGGCTGGAAGATCTTTCTCTGCGGAGGGTCTGCCTGATGGTTGTGCTTACTTTACTGGTGGGCTTTCAGTCGAGCAATGTAGATAATTATGCACACATCGGCGGATTTGTCGGAGGAATGGCAGTGATGCTGATCCTGTCGCCGGTTTACCTGATGCAGAGAAAAAAACAGAAGAAAAATTGGTGAGAAAAAACAGCATGTTCAAAAGGAACGGATAACGAGTGTTCCTTTTTGAACATGCTGTTTTTTTCGAAGGAAATGAGTCGGATGGCAGATTTTATGCCACCGGAAGCAAAACAGTAAAAGTTGTTCCTTCGCCTGGAACAGATTCTGCGGAAATGGAACCGCGGTGAGCGGTGACGATCTCCTTGCAGATCGCGAGACCAAGACCGGTTCCGTTCTTTTTATGAGTCACAAAAAGGTCGAACAGAGTCGGCAGATATTCTTCCGGAATCCCGCAGCCGGTGTCTTCCACTTGGATGGAGACAAAATCGCCGTCACAGGAGAGGCGGATATGGATCGTGCCGCCGTCAGGCATAGACTCCGCCGCGTTGCGGATCAGGTTTGAGATCAGCTGCTGAAATTTTATCTTGTCGATGGGAATTCTCGGCACAGCCGTTTCTTTTGAGAGCTGAAGCTCAATCCCCTGTGATTCCAGCAGGGCAGCGGCAGATGCGGTAAGATCCTGAAGGAGAAGGTACGGATTGGTATCTTCCGTATTGGCGGTATGGGAATGATTGTACGTGGACAGTTCATCCAACAGTCCTTTCAGAAATTCCATATTTTCTTCGATTTTCAGAAAACAATTATCATCTTTCAGTTCCGGATGATTGACAGCCAGAAGCTGCAGAAAGCTGTTGATCAGTGCAACAGGATTTCGTATTTCATGAGATACTTTTGAAAGCAGCAGATACGTTTCGTTGTCTGCGTAAGATTGTGGTTGTCTGAGCATTGCAAATCCTTCCTTAAGAATATGGCAATGAAAAAGGTATTGCATATTCTTTCAAAACCGTTTAAAGTGTAACACTTTTGAAAGAATATGGCAATGAAAAAGGTATTGCATATTTCACACAAATAAGACAAAATAGTGGAAAAGGCGATGGGCAATGCATTGTTCATTTGCCCGGAGTGTGCTATAGTAACAGATAAGAGGCGCCCCGAAGTCACCGGGCATTGCGTCAGCGGTAACCAACGGCGTCATGATTGACAGGAGGGAAAGAAAATGGATTGTATTTTTTGTAAACTGGCAGGCGGAGAGATTCCAACCGCGACTTTGTATGAAGACGATGATTTTCGTGTAATCCTGGATCAGGGTCCTGCGACGAAAGGACATGCATTGATCCTTCCGAAAAAACATTATGCAAATATTTATGAACTTCCGGAAGAAGTGGCAGCGCGCGCGATGGTGCTGGCAAAGAAAATGGCGGGAGTCATGACGGAAGCGCTGAAATGCGACGGATTCAACCTGGTTCAGAATAACGGTGAGGCGGCAGGCCAGACGGTCTTCCATTTTCATCTTCATCTGATTCCCCGCTATCAGAATGACAATGCGGGAATCACATGGAAACCGGGAACCCTTGAGGAGAGCGTTAAGGAAGAGATCCTTGCTGCAGTAAAAGAAAAAATGTGAAAAAATTGCCGGATGGGGACGGCGTTGAATGGCCTGTCCTCATCCGGTAAAGATTGCTGCTGTTCACAGCTGTGAACGGCAGTGAAAGTTTTATTTCTGGCATTCCTGGATCAATGCGATGATTTTCTCAATAGAATCGGTATGGCCGCTCTGAGACATTGCGTCGATATAGGTCTGACGGTTCTGATAGAGATGGTGCACTGCATCCAGAAGTTTTTCCGGTGTCAGTTCCTCTTCCTCAAGAACCATGCTGTAGCCCTGCTTTTCAAAAGAGCGTGCATTTAAAATCTGGTCGCCGCGGCTGGCGTTGGCAGAGAGCGGAATCAGAAGATTCGGCTTGGCGAGGGAACTGATCTCGCAGATCGCGTTGGCGCCGGCTCTTGAAATGATCACGTCGGCAAGGGCGAACAGATCCGGCAGTTCTTTTTTGATGTATTCAAACTGCACATAGCCTTCGGTATTCTGCAGAGACGGATCCAGTTTGTCTTTTCCGCAAAGATGAATCACCTGGAAATCTTTCAGAAGATCCGGAAGAACCTGGCGCACCGCGTTGTTCACCGCCACAGAGCCGAGACTACCACCGATCACGAGGATGACCGGTTTGTTTGCGGTAAAGTTACAGAACTTCAGCGCCTGAAGTTTATTTCCGGAAAGGAGCTCCTGGCGGATCGGTGTACCGGTCAGAACGGCTTTGTTGGCAGGAAGACAGCTGACCGTTTCAGGGAAATTACAGCAGATTTTGGAAGCTGCCGGGATACAAAGCTTATTGGCAAGGCCGGGCGTCATATCCGATTCGTGGATGATCGCCGGGATTTTTCTGCGCTTTGCGGCGATAACCACCGGAACAGTGACGAAGCCGCCTTTGGAAAACACAATATCCGGCTTCAGCTGTTTCAGCAGCTTGCTTGCCTCCGCAAAGCCTTTGAGCACACGGAAAGGGTCTGAGAAGTTCTTCGGGTCAAAATAGCGGCGCAGTTTTCCGGATGAAATGCCGTAATAAGGAATATTCAAATCTTCGATTAATTTTTTTTCGATTCCGTCATAGGAGCCGATATAGGAAATCTGATATCCCAGCTCCTGGAGGCGCGGAATCAACGCAATATTTGGTGTAACATGGCCGGCAGTACCGCCGCCAGTGAGTACAATATGTTTCATGCAAATTCCTCCCTGTGGTTTGTCGTGCTTTTATTATCACCTGCTGTTATAAAAAAGTCAAGCCATCCATAAGCGGAACAGGAACAGTACGTGACCGTTCAGTGTGTGAATGGTCGCACAGTTAGAGGTGAGTTTTGGAATGAATGAGAAGGAAAACAAAAACGAACAGAAAAATTCAGTAGTTGAAGCGATGCTCCGCGCCAGAGAAAAGGAAATGCAGCAGCCTCCGGCAGACGAAGAACTCCCCGGTCTTACCTCAGAGGAATATGATGATATGTATCTGAAAATTATCGGGAGGCTGAAGGCGGAAGGGCTGATGCAGGAGGAAGCTGCGGAGGACAGCGAGAGGGAGGCGGCGGATACAGGGAAAGAAAACGTCTCCGGGGTCGCGGCGTTCGAGGAAGCGGCTGAGAAGAAAAAGGCTGAGACAACGGAGAAAGTTCCGGTAAAGGTAGAAGAAACCACGGAAGAAAAGATACAAAAAGAACCTGAGACAGTGACGGAAGAGAAACCTGTGGAAAAAGCTGCTGAGAAACGTGCAGCCAGTTACCGTCCGGCAAAGATCCGCTGGTTCCAGAAAAGAGCCGCAAAAGTCGCCTGCGTATGTCTGGTTGCTGCAGCCGCGATGTTCGGACTTTCCATGACCAGTGAAGCCAATCGCTTGCGACTGCTCCAGACGGCGAATGAAGTGCTGGGGACTGGGGATTTGTTGAAAGCGAATAATGGTGAGGATAGAGCGATGTCTGCGGGAAGTGAAGATGAAGCGAGACAGGAGATTACGGATACGCTGAATGTAGAGGTACCCGATTTTTATTACTTACCAGACGGCATGGAATATATGACATATGAATTAATTGACGACATTGGTTATGCAAAAATACATTATTCGTATAAAAAGGGTTTTCTTTATCTAGAAATATCAAACAGTCTTTCAGATATGTCACAGGGAAGTATCAAACAAAATCAGGAAAATGAGGATGAAGTAGAAGAAATAGAGACATTAAGTGGAAAGATGAACTTCGAAATAAAAAATATAGAGAATGGTAAAGAGCAATATACTGCCAGCTGGGAATATAAAAATGTATCTTATGTGTTTGGTGGTGAAATTTCTCGGCAAGAATTAGTAGAAGTTTTAAAAAATATTTCTTTTTCGATGTAACATTTTATGTTTTCAACCGTATTATATTTATGTAGTGTAGAGAATCTAGAGGGAAGGAGGGAAGATGAAAAAGACATTTGGTAAATGGGGATGTATTTTGGCAATGTTTATAGGTATTCTTACATTGTCTTTGAACGAAAAGACTGTTTATGCGGAGGAGCCAAAATATTTGGGCAATGTTGTTGACGGCTCAGTATTGACAGATGAGAATGAAGCGGAAGATCTCCAACAGACCAGATTAAGAAACAGTTATTTATATCAGGGCTTTGTAAAAATAACAAACAATGGAAACGGCGTGGTCGGCATCGGCGGCAGTACAAGCTGTTTTGTAACTTGTGATGTTGTAAAGTTAAATTTATACCTGGAACGTTCAAAAGGTGATTCGAATTTTAGCAGTTATAAAAGTTTTACATATACTGCGAATAATACACATTCACTTACAAAAGGATTGTCCTATGCCGTAGAAAAAGGTTACTACTACCGTCTCCGCGGCTATCACTATGCATCCAAAAACGGAAAAGCAGAGAACTTAGGTTCCCGCACTGACGGCATCTACATCGGCTAAACATCATCCCATACATATCGTCTATGATCCTTTCGGGCTCTCTCGATCATATCCGATACAAATGAAAAAATCAGAAAGAACCAGGTGATGAATCCTGCAAAACAAAACTCTTAACACTACATTGCAGCGAGGAATCCAATTCCAAACAATAAAATCAAAAAAATACAAAAGAAAGAACCAAAATGGATCCAAAGCATGTGCGGGCTCTCGATCAGGGTTTTCATATCCAAACTCAATGATAAACGAAAACGCAGGAAAGAAAGTAGCTCAAGATCATGGATTAGGATAGGTTGTTTTTTTGTAACAGTTCCGGCAGGTCGAGCAGCCGGGACAAAATTTGTCGGTGTCAGGAAAAGGCATTCTCCGGAAGCAGCGGGCCAATCTGTTTCTGGGCAAATATCGCATACAATGAAAATATCCGGAGACCCCACGATGGATGCGATTGAGATGCTATCCTGAAAACACAGCGAGGCTGTCATGCTATATCGTTCCGGTTAGCGTGGCAGCTTCGTTTTGCATATAAAATACTTCATCTTCCGGTGTCCGCGAATATTGCTCTGTGACCGTTCCGCTGCTTTTACCATCTTTTTCTTTATAAAAAATCCCACCATAAATTATCAGAAAATAAGACTGAAATATATACATTTCCCAAATTTTTGTATATAATGATAATAGATGATAAAAAAGCAGCATGATAATAACCGTTCATCTGGCTGAACTATTGCACATTACATCAGATTCAGACAAAAGGGGGCTTGAAGTATGCGTATCACATTTTTGGGGGCAACACATGAAGTGACCGGGAGCTGCTATTATATCGAAGCAGCCGGAAAAAAGTTTCTGGTAGACTGCGGAATGGAGCAGGGGCCGAATCTGTATCAAAACAGTCCGCTGTCAGTCACGCCGTCTCAGTTGGATTTCGTATTGATCACACACGCGCACATTGACCATTCCGGAAATCTTCCTATGATATATGCGCACGGTTTCCGGGGCGATGTATACATGACCGATGCGACCGTGGATCTGTGCAATATTATGCTCCGCGACAGCGCGCATATCCAGATGTCCGAGGCAGAGTGGAAGAACCGCAGAAACCGCCGGGCGGGAAAAGAAGAATACGTTTCGCCCTATACAATGGAAGATGCATTGGGCGTGATCCAGCGTCTGGTGGGATTTCCGTACGATCAGAGAGTGGAACTTGCCGACGGTATCAAGGTACGATTTGTGGACGCGGGACATCTGCTGGGTTCCGCCAGCATCGAGCTTTGGCTTACCGAGGACGGAATAACGAAAAAACTGGTCTTCTCCGGAGATATCGGAAACGATAATCAGCCGCTGATCAACAATCCTCATTATATCAATGAAGCGGATTATGTGATCATGGAATCCACCTACGGGGACCGCAGCCACGGCGAACGTCCGGATTATGTGGCGGAGCTGGCGCGGATCATTCAGGAGACCTTCGATCAGGGCGGCAACGTCGTCATCCCGTCCTTCGCCGTGGGCAGGACGCAGGAGATGCTGTACTTCATCCGAGAGATCAAGGAACGCAGGCTGGTGCAGGGATACGGAAATTTCCCCGTCTATGTGGACAGTCCGCTTGCGGTGGAAGCAACGAATATTTTCAAGGAACATGAAGCGGAATGCTACGACTCGGCGGCGGCCGAGCTGCTGGCGCAGGGGATCAACCCGATCCAGTTTCCGGGTCTGAAGCTTTCCATTACCTCGGATGAATCCAAGGCGATCAATCTTCACGAAGATCCGAAGGTTATCATCTCCGCCAGCGGCATGTGTGACGCCGGACGTATCAAGCATCATCTGAAACATAACCTGTGGAGAAAAGAGTGTACGATCCTGTTCGTCGGATATCAGGCGGCGGGAACCCTGGGACGCCATCTGCTTTCGGGAGCAGAGGACGCGAAGATTCTCGGTGAGGATGTTCATGTCAATGCAAAAATCTGTCAGCTTCCCGGTGTCAGCGGCCATGCGGACAACGAAGGTCTGATGCGCTGGGCGGGAAACTTTAAGGTAAGGCCGGAGCAGGTGTTTGTCACTCACGGTGAAGATAAGGTTACGGAACTTTTTGCCGCACGGCTGAGAAATGAATTGGGTTACCCGGCGGACGCGCCGTTTTCCGGCACCGTCTACGATCTGGCTCATGGAGTTTATATTGAACGTACCAGAGGAATCCCGTATGAGAAGAAGGTTACTTCCACTTCCATTCGTGGAACCGGTAATCCTGTCTTTGACCGTCTGCTTGCGGCAGGCCAGAGGCTGCTGGCTGTGATCCAGAGAAATAAGGGCGGAGCCAATAAGGATCTGTCCAAGTTTGCGGATCAGATCAACAGTCTTTGTGATAAATGGGACAGATAGGCAGAAAGTGAAATAGAAAAATAAATTGCAAGATAATAACAGGATAAATAGCAGCATAAAGAAGGAAAAAGAACGCTGTCATTTTCAAAAACAATCGTCTCCTTCCATTTCGAAAAAGGGGAAAGAGTATTTGAAGATGACAGCGTTCTTTTTATGCACAGAGGAAGAGAATGTATCCTATGAGTCTTTACTGCTTTGCAGCCTCCAGCGCTCTTGCCAGCTGATCCGGACATGAAGTTCCGCGTCCGTTGCAGTCTGTGCCTTTCAGACGTTTGATCACTTCGTCTGCATCCATGCCTTCCACCAGAGAAGCGATGCCCTTGGTGTTGCCGTTGCATCCGCCGACAAACTGTACGTTGTGCAGCTTATTGTCTTCGGTGATCTCGAATAAGATTTTGCGGGAACAGGTGCCTTTTGTTGTGTATTCCATGTTTGTTTGCCTCCTTTGCGTACTTCATCTAACATTTTTCTCCGGTATTATAACACGGAAAAGAAAAATATACCATAACTTCAAGAGATATGTTAAGATTATCCTGTGAAAAAAAGAGGTGGTAACTGTTCAGCTGGTTGAATGGTTATATGTTTTGACTGCGGTTTTTGACTGTAGTGTTCAGAAACCGCGGGAACCGCAGCAGAAAGAGAAGAACATTGATACAGTGACTGCGCGCAGTCTGACAGTGACATGCGGCAGAGAAAGGAAGAGAAAAGACATGAACAGAATAGGAATTATCGGGGCAATGGAGATTGAGGTTGCCAGATTAAAGGAAATGATGACAGACGTTACCGTGACAAAGAAAGCATCCATGGAATTCAACCAGGGACTGCTCAACGGAAAACCGGTGGTCGTGGTACAGTGCGGCATCGGCAAGGTGAATGCGGGAATCTGTACACAGATCCTGGTGGATGATTTTCAGGTGGATGCGGTGATCAACACAGGCGTTGCCGGTTCCCTGAGAAATGAAATCAACATCGGGGATATCGTGGTTTCCACAGATGCGGTTCACCATGATATGGATGTCCGCGCGCTGGGCTACAAGAAGGGACAGATCCCGCAGATTGACGTATTCGCCTTCCCTGCGGACGAGACGATGCAGAAAGTCGCGGCGGAAGCATGCCGGGAAGTCAATCCGGATATCCAGGTATTTTCCGGACGTGTGCTCAGCGGGGATCAGTTTATCTCTGATCATGGTGTAAAGAACGTGCTTGTGAGCGAACTGGACGGATTCTGTACAGAGATGGAAGGGGCTGCCATCGCTCAGGCGGCTTATCTGAATCACATCCCCTGTGTGATCCTGCGTGCGATCTCCGACAAGGCGGATGACAGCGCGACGATGGATTATCCGGAATTCGAGAAAAAAGCGGCACAGCATTGTGTCAATCTGACACAGGAAATGGTGAAACGTCTGTAAAGCCGCCGGTTTGCAGGAAGAACGGGTTCTTTTTCAGAGAATTTGACGAACGATTTTTATTTTCAAATCCATATTTGCAGGCTTATAATGTTCCCATGCCGGGCCGGGCAAAAAATAAAAAATAGGGGGCAAAACAATGCTGCAGACATGCATGAATCAGAATCTGTTCTTGTACGCAATGATAGCAGCAGGCATCGCAGGAGTATGGTGTCTGTTCTGGAGCAACCATTTTTACAGTAAGGCGATCAAAGACCTGAAACGGCTGGACAAGCCCAAACTGAAATGGACCAGCCAGCTTCTGCGGACGGTCAGGGAACGGAAGGAGCCGATTGCCAATATGGGCGCGTTTCTGCGAAGCCAGATGGCAGGAGGACGGAGCGCCGGCGTCGGGGTGCAGGCCCTGAAAGCGGGGAGTCAGAATGCGGCGGCGGTCACTTTTGCGATCCTGGCGTTCAGTATTCTTGTGATGTATCTCTATGAGTATGAGACGTATCTCTGGGTTCAGTATGCAGTGGCAGGAGGCGTGATCATCTGCGGGCTTCTGCTTTTACGGATAAATTTTGATTTCTCCGGGAAAGAGGAAATCCTTCTGGACGGATGGACCGATTACCTGGAAAATCAGATGCAGCTCGGTGTACAGCCTGTTGAGGTACCTGCAGCGGCTGAGGAGAACAGGAAAAAGAAAACGGCGGCTCAGCGAAGGGAGGCTGCCCGGGAGATGAAAGAGGAAGAGCAGATCAGCCAGGTGCGGGAGGGTATCCGTCAGACCGCCGCGGCTGACAGCCGTTTCTCCGGAATGCTCACGCCGGAGGAAGAGAAGCTGATGCGGGAGATTATCCGGGAGTATATGAAATAAAACATCCGGAATCTTTCAGAGTTTGGAGTATCAGGAATTTTATGGTTCTGAGACTTGATAAAAAAGAGTGAATTTGCTACACTTATTCATATAGATTTGTCATTGTTCACAGCTGTTCCGTTCCTTTGAAGAATGTTGAACAGTTAAAATATAATCATGCAAAGGAGTAAAGTGTTATGGGAGCAAAAGTAACATTCGATTATTCAAAAGAGGCAGGATTTATCCGTGAAAATGAAATGGCGTCTTTCGAGCAGATTGCCAATTCCGCAAAAGAAGTCCTGGTATCCAGAAGCGGACAGGGCAACGATTTCCTCGGATGGATCGATCTGCCGGTGGATTATGATAAAGAGGAGTTCGCACGCATCAAAGAAGCAGCAAAACAGATCCAGAGCGATTCGGAAGTTCTGCTGGTGATCGGTATCGGCGGTTCTTATCTGGGCGCGCGTGCGGCCATCGAATTTCTCCGCCATGGCTTCTACAATAACATTACCAAGGGGCAGAGAAAAACTCCGGAGATTTATTTCGTTGGAAACAGCATTTCCAGCAGCTATATCCAGGGACTGATCGATGTGATCGGAGACCGTGATTTCTCCATCAATATGATCTCCAAATCCGGAACCACCACAGAGCCGGCAATCGCGTTCCGTGTATTCAAAGAGATCCTGGAGAAGAAATATGGCAAGGAAGGCGCGGCGAAACGTATCTACGCTACCACAGACAAGGCAAAGGGAGCCCTGAAGCATGTAGCGGATGAAGAGGGATACGCCACGTTCGTGGTGCCGGATGATGTGGGAGGACGTTTCTCTGTTCTGACAGCAGTAGGCCTTCTGCCGATCGCGGTATCCGGCGCGGATATCGACCAGCTGATGGCAGGCGCTGCTTCCGGAAGAGAGCTTGCTCTGAATACTCCGTTTGCAGAAAACGATGCGATGAAATATGCGGCAGTCCGCAATATCCTGCACCGCAAAGGCAAAGCGGTGGAAATCCTGTGCAACTATGAGCCGAGTCTCCACTATGTATCTGAGTGGTGGAAACAGCTGTTCGGCGAGAGTGAAGGCAAGGATCAGAAAGGAATCTTCCCGGCTTCCGTAGACCTGACCACAGATCTTCATTCCATGGGACAGTTTATTCAGGATGGTTCCAGAATTATGTTTGAAACCGTTATGAATGTGGAGAAATCCCGTGTGGAACTGACCATCGGCGAGGAACCGGTGGATCTGGATGGTCTGAACTATCTGGCAGGAAAGACCATTGATTTCGTAAATAAGAGCGCAATGAACGGAACCATCCTGGCGCACACTGATGGAAATGTGCCGAACCTGATGGTAAATATTCCGGAACAGAATGAGTTCTATCTTGGACAGCTGTTCTACTTCTTTGAGTTTGCATGCGGCGTCAGCGGTTATGTATCCGGAGTCAATCCGTTCAACCAGCCGGGCGTTGAGAGTTATAAGAAGAATATGTTCGCT
Organism: uncultured Fusicatenibacter sp.; assembly: GCA_902493585.1. Lineage (GTDB taxonomy): Bacteria > Bacillota > Clostridia > Lachnospirales > Lachnospiraceae > Fusicatenibacter. Next base: position 41,454 of record CABUPZ010000003.1, read on the forward strand.
CTGCTTGGAAAACCAGGCTATGAGGAAGAGCGCGAAAAATTGATGAAGAGACTGTAATTCCGGAATCCTTCCCGGTATTTCTGAATATTACAAAAAGAAATTCAGATACACGAAAAGAGACATCCTCGGAAACAGGCATGTGCAGAGCGGGCAGGAGAAGCAGGAAAGGATTCTTCCCACAAACTGTGACGTGTATTTCGCAGAAAGCGATTTTCAAACATGCTCCAGTGAGAAAGGGGAAGACCACAATACGGGAACGATGGAACGCTGTCTCCTGCCTGGAGAGCACATGGACACATAGAACTGAATAAGATTATGGAAGGGGCTGTCGGTTAATACCGATTTTTGCTCCCCCCTGATATGTAAGGAAGAGACCATCCTACAGAATTCGTGCTTTTTATGATTCGAATTCTTTACGGGATAGTCTCTTCTTTTTTCTTCTTATTTCTCGATCTTATGATGTAAAAGTGATGGTATTTCTAAACGCTATTCTTTGGCGCTGGTTGTTCTGAAAAGGCAATTGAAAAAGAGTACTGGATATAGTATAATCAAGCCACAGATATATACAAAGCAGGTGAAATCATTCTGGAAAAGTATAGAATTGACAACTGATTATATTGGTACAATAGAAAGGAAATTTTATAATTATTTGTGACAGAGAGATGAGGCATTCGCATGAGAAAAGTGGCAAAAGTACGTTCGTTGAAACAGATTTTTTTAGGGATCTTTATTTTAAGTGTGTCTTTATGCCTTGTTTTAATTGTATTTGTCACAAATTTTTCTATCCGCCTAATGTATGAATCGCGGGCAAAAACTTCTCTTACAGCAACTCTGCGAGACATCAGCTCTAGTTTGGATTCTCGGTATAATGCACTGTTGCAAATTTCACAAAATACGATTTCTACTGGAGTGATTGGAAGAAAGTATGATGATTATCTAACTTCAGAAACCCAATATGACAAGATAACTGAATACAGAGATTTTTATGAAAGCCTGAATATTGCGATTTGGGGGGAAAGTGATATTCTTCTTGCTGCATATTTTCAACCGGGTCAGATAGAGAGTCTGGCAGATAAGGTTATATTTTCTACATTCAGCGTTTCAGAGAACTTTGATCCGGAAACACTGGAACAGCTGCTTGATACGGGAGAAATTGTATTTCAGCCAATTCATTTTACATACAATAATGTCCTTGACAAAGAAGTGGTGTCGCTCATGCGCCCCACAGAATTCAGCAACGGGCAGAAGGCCATTGTTTATTTGGAAGCGCGTTCCAACGAAATCGCATCTCTGGAGAACAGAACGGAATTGGAGCAAACCTCTTATGTATTTCTGCAGCTGGATCAGAATTTTCGTGTCAGATATAGTGATTCGGAGGAGTTTGACATTGGCAGTCGGATTACGCTGGATTCGGAGGGAATGGTTCGAGCGGCAGATTATATTGGAACGGTAGTTGAGAGTAAATATGGGTTTTACAATGTCCTTCTGATGCCGCTGAATGATTATCGTTATGAGACAAATCAATGGATGTTTGGAATTATTCTCGTCATTTTTGTATCTTTTGCGATTTTGGCAATTGTCTCTATTTCTCAGATATGGCTGATTTCTCATCCGTTGAAAGTTCTGGAGAGGGAAATGGGAAGTTTGGGAAATGGGGATTTCACCCCGTCTGCTTATAAATTAAATCTGAAGGAATTTAATCGTCTGTTTGACGCATTTAATACAATGAAACTCCAGATTCATTCTTTACTGAAGGAAAGACAGAGACAGGAAAAGGAGAAAGCGAAGCTGGAACTTGATAAGTTGATGTACCAGATTAATCCGCATTTTCTGATGAATGCGCTGAATTCTGTACATTGGATGGCGATTTCCGGTGGGCAGAAGGAAATTGATTTGTATGTGCAGCGTCTCGGCTATATTTTAACGTATTCTCTTGGAAAAGCGGAGACCAGAACTACGCTGCGTACGGAACTGAAGTATTTGGAGAATTATCTCAAATTGCAGCAGAGTACCTATGATTTCCAGTGTATCTGGGAAGTAGAAGAGGGATCATACTTGGATCAGATCTGCGCGCGCTTTATTTTGCAGCCGATTGCGGAGAATGCGGTATGCCATAATATGAATGAATTTGGACATTTGTGGGTTCGGGTTTTTCCGGAAGAAAGGTCTGTCAGGATTATAATCCGTGACGATGGCAAAGGATTTGTATCTGCTGTGACAGGAGAAGAAGCAGAGCAAAAAAGCCAAGGAATTGGCCTTCGTTATGTAAAAATGTCTCTGGATTCTTTTTATGGCAATCGGGCAATTTTGAACATAGACAGTAAAACAGGGGAGGGAACAGAGGTTCAGATTGTGCTTCCCAAGGAGATGTGACATGTATCGTATACTGATAGTAGATGATGATAAGCTGGCAAGAAAGGGACTGATTTCGATTGTTCCCTGGGAAAAATGTGGTTTTACCGTAGTAGGAGATGTGGCGAACGGAGCGCTGGCACTGGAATTTGTGGATCAGAATCCTGTGGATTTGGCTGTGGTGGATCTTACGATGCCGGTATTGTCGGGTCTGGATTTTATTCGGGAGTGCAGGGCGAGAAATTTGAAGATGGAGTTTATTGTACTGAGTGCGCACGAAAGTTTCGACTATGTCCAGAAGGCACTGCGGCTTGGAGTTTTGGATTATATTTCAAAGCTTCAGATGGAGCAGGAGGACTGCGTGGAAATTTTTCGGCGTGCAGCAGGGTATTTGGATCGAGTCAGACAGGAGGAGCAAGAGTCTGTGCGGAAACGGAAAGATAGAGAAGAAATATCTCAAGCTTCCACAGAAACTTTTAAGATTGACGAAATTTGCGAACAGGTCGACAGGTTCTCTTGGGTTTATAACAGAGAAGCACTGGAAGAGTTGATTGAAAGGGGAAAAAAGGAGGCGATAGATTCTTCTGCCAGATACCGTATCATGTTTCGGATGTTACATGTGGTACGACAGGTGTTTCTTGTTTCACTTTCTGAGAGGGATTATGCGTATTCTTCTCGGGATATGGAGTGGATGAGGGAGATTAGAGAAACGCTTTTGAAAGAAGTATTGAAGCAGGGAGAGAGTGCCACGCTGGAAGGGGCAGTACTGAAAGCGGTGATTTATATTTTGAGAAATCTGGATTCCCCAGAGCTGAAAGCGGAATCTGCAGCAGATGTTATCGGTATGTCCAGAAGCTATTTTTCGGTTAGTTTTAAAAAATATACCGGGTATTCGGTGAACAGCTTTATTCGTAAGGAGAGGGTGGAACTGGCAAAAAGAATTGTACAGGAGAATCCCAAGATATCTGTTGGAGACGCGGCCTGTTTGGCTGGATATCATGATGAAAAATATTTTGCGAAAGTTTTTCAGCAAAGAGAAGGAATCAGTTTTTCGGAATATAAAAAGAAAGTAGTACATAGCACTTCTAAATAATATGGTAAATCAAAAACTGTAGACATTTGTTTTTTGTGTATAAAACAAATGTCTACAGTTTTTTAAGTGTTTGCAAATGTTCTATAAATTTATAACATCAGACGGTGTAATTTCGTCAAAATATATAATACTATATAAATAACAGAAATGGAATTTGAATTGCAGCAACCGTTCAGCCGGCTGAATTGTTACAGTTTGCAAGTTCAAAATATAGAAAATTAAGGAGGAAAAATATGAAAGCAAAAAAATGTATCGCTCTATTACTTACAGCGTCTCTTACGGCATCGTTGTTTTCCGCCTGTGGGGCGTCAAATAACGATTCCTCTTCATCGGGAAGTGAATCGATCGGTTCATCGGCATCATCGGGAGATACAGATGTGACCGAGGACGGAGGAGACCCTGCGTTTCAGAAATTTCCTGAGGTTGTCGAGGTTCATATCGGACAGGCAGTGAGCACCACCGATTCGCTTCCTGAAGGGCTGAGTGTTGAAAATAATCAATATACAGATTATCTTCTGGAAAACTTTAATATTAAAGTAGTCGTTGACTGGACTGCAGCTTCCGGAAATGACTATACTCAGAAAGTAGCGTTATGTATCGCCAGCAATACCCTTCCTGATGCAATGACAGTGTCAAGAGAATATATGCTGAAGGCAGCGAATGCGGGACAGTTGTATGATATTACCGAACTGTTTCAAGAAATGCAGTCAGACCAGGTGAAAGAGGTCATGGATTCCACCGGAGGCCAGGCGATTGAGGAGAGCAGTGTGAATGGAAAGCAGTATGCAATTCCTGCTGTCGAAGTGGAGACTGCGGGCGTTCAGGTGGTTAATGTAAGGCAGGACTGGCTGGATAAATATGGTTTGGAAGCGCCGAAAACTCTGGAAGATGTGGAAAATATAGCAAAGGTATTTGCGGAAGAAAAACCGGCCGGAGAAGATACTGTGCCAATCGCAGGACCGGACAAGAGTACGAACAGCTATACAAATTTTCTGGAAACGGGGACGACAACCTGTGGGTTTGATGCTGTATTTTCAGCAAATGACGCATATCCCGGTATTTTTTTAGAAGATGAAAATGGAAATGTTACCTATGGAACGGATTCTGATGAAACTCGTGAAACTCTGGAACTCCTTGCGGATTGGTATGAAAAAGGATATATCGATCCGGAAATGGGAACAAGAGATTCTTCCATTGAATTAATCAATTCTGGAAAGGTCGGAATGTTTTTCGGTGCATGGTGGATGGTTGGATATGGAATTGGTGACGCTTACAGAAATGACCCGGATGCCAATTGGCAGTCTTATCCGATTCTCACTGATGAAGGGAAATGGAATGTGAAACTTGGATCTGCAACAACAGGTTATTGCGTCATTAACAAAAATGTTTCTGAAGATGTTGCCAAAGCAATTATTATTATGGCGAATGTGCTGTTGAGGGATGAGAGTAAATTTGATGTGTCCGAACAGCCGCTGAGTTTTTGGCCGGTACGTACATTGATGGCGCCTGCAGATGAATGTGAATACACATATCAGGAATTGATGAAGGTTCTTGATGGAACCACATCCCCGGAAGATTATCAGGGAGTATCGACGGCATATAAACTTCTCGCAAGTGATGTGGCGATGGTGAAAGAGACGATACCTGGTTATGAGACGGGCAAACAATTGTCAATCAGTGATTTCAATACGGAAAATTTCGGAAACTTCCAGAGAATGTATTCCCTAATGATCGGAGACAGACCCTACGCAACAACTCCAGTAGACAAGGAGGTCAGAAGCTGTATCTTCAGCCAAACAGAGACTATGGAGAGTAGATGGGCGAATCTGTGGTCTATGGAAAACGAGATGGTTATGAAGATTATCACAGGAAAATCGGATATCAGCGCATATGATGAATTTATTGAAAACTGGATGAATGAAGGCGGAAGTGAAATCCTGGAGGAAGTAGCGGAACTTCAGTAGGAATGCCTGAAATGATTTGTAAAAGACCGGAGAATTGAAAGGTTCGGTTTGCAAAAGACAGGAGTGGCTGCCTGCGGGAAAACTGTCCTGTAGGCAGCCGTTGTTGTATGAGAATCAAGAAGTAAGTTCATCCTAATGAACGAATGCAAATCGAAAAAGGAGGAGGTTTGGCTATGAAAACAGCAGCAGGATTAAAAGTGCGGCCATTTACGAAAAAAAGAAATTCAAAAACATTTTTTCACTACAATATCATGGTTGCAATCGGAATGTTGTGGTTGGTCTTTTTTAATATCGTACCCATGTTTGGGATTGTTATTGCCTTTGAGGACTATGATCCGACACAGGGATTCTGGGGATCGGAATTTGTGGGTTTAGAGCATTTTGAGTACTTATTTTCCATGAGCGACAGTCGTCGGGTAATTGTCAATACGCTGGTAATCGCAGTGTCAAAGCTGATTCTTAATATTGTTGTTCCACTGGTTTTCGCTCTGCTGCTGAATGAAGTCAGAAAACTAAAGTTTAAAAAATTTGTTCAGACTGTCGTATACCTGCCTCATTTTTTGTCATGGGTTATTCTTGCCAGTGTACTTTTGGAAATCTTTGGATATCGAGGTGTTTTTAACTCTCTGTTGTCAGTGTTCGGAGTGGAAGGGAAAATATGGTTTTCAGAAGAAAGTTATTTTCGTCAGCTTGTCATTTTTTCTGATGTATGGAAAGAATTTGGTTTTAACGCGGTCATCTATCTTGCGGCCTTGACGGGAATCAGTCCGGATTTGTATGAAGCAGCTGCAATCGACGGATGCGGACGGCTGAAGGCTGTTTGGCATATTACCTTGCCGGGCATTGTCAGCACTATCGTAGTCATGGGTATCCTAGGATTGGGAAACGTATTGAACGCGGGATTTGATCAGATTTTCAATTTGTACAGTCCGCTGGTATATTCTACTGGAGATATTCTGGATACATGGGTTTATCGAATGGGACTTTTGAATGTACAGTTTTCATTAGCGACGGCGGCAGGTCTGTTTAAATCGGCAATCAGTTTTCTGTTAATTGTCATATCTTATATTGTTGCGTATAAGGCGGCAAACTACAGAATCTTTTGAGAAAGGAGTGGATGCAGATATGATTCAGGGTAAATCGTTAGGAAGCAGAGTCTTCAACGTATTCAATACAATTCTTATGATTGTACTGGCACTTAGCTGTCTTTATCCGCTGTGGTATACTTTCTGTCTTTCTATTTCTGACAAAGCGGCGGCAAATTCAGGAATGGTAACGATATATCCCATAGGTTTTTCCTTGGCTTCCTATCAGGAAATCATGGGCGATATACAATTTTTCAAATCTTTCCTGATCTCTGTAGAGAGAACGGTATTTGGAACCATCGTAACGATTCTGATTCTGGCGATATTTGCTTATCCGCTATCCAAACCGGCTAGTGAATATCGTCCTAAAAACGTGATCATGTGGATTGTAGTTTTCTGTATGCTCTTCAATGGAGGAACCATTCCCTGGTATATCACAATGGTAAATTACGGAATGATTGACAGTATGATTGGTTTGATCCTTTGCGGAGGAGTTCCTGTTTTTAATTTAATCCTCCTGATTAACTTTTATCGGGGACTTCCCAAGGAATTGATGGAAGCTGCCCAGATTGATGGTGCAGGAGTCTGGACGATTCTTTTTAAGGTGGTGATTCCCTGTTCTGTTCCGATTTTAGCAACACTCGTTCTGTTTACCAGTGTGGGTTACTGGAATGAATATTTCCAAGGACTTGTTTTGTCCAGCAATGAATCCCACTATCCCTTACAGACCTACATAAAACAGATGGTTGTGAATGTCCAAACAACCAATTTGTCGATGGATCAGATAGAAAAAATGGATCAATTGTCCAATAAATCCTTAAATGCTGCTAAAGTTTTCATTGCTATGATTCCCATGCTTCTGGTTTACCCGTTCCTTCAGAAATACTTCATCAGCGGAATCATGCTGGGCGCAGTGAAAGAATGAACAGGTCGGTTATGAAAACAGGAAGTTGAAAAGCTTTTTCAAATGAGACATTGCTTTTATGAGGGATCCGAAATTTAATGCTTTAAGGTAATTGTAAATATGATTGCAATGATGTATATTGTTTATAATAGTTCCTTGTTTGGGTGAGTATGTTGTTTGGTAATACTTCAATGATATATCATTCATCAGAGGGTGTCTGCTCTTTTGTGCAATATTGGGAGGTTGTTCATTCATAGCTTCTGAAAAAGAGGTGGAAAGTTAGATGTAGCGGCTGACACAAAAGAGAAAAGACAGAAGAAAATGGGAGGCAAAAACTATGAATTTTTTTGAGAAACAGGGCGATGCCCTGCTGTTCCGTCAGAATGGCGAGACGGTAAAAGTAGAACCTTGGATGGCAGACAGCCTGAGAGTCCGAGCAGGACTGCTCAGTGATCTGGAGCAGGGCAGTGTTGCCCTCCTTCCGAAGGAGGAGACCCCGGTCAAAATCGAAATCGAAGAGAGGAAGGCTGTGATCACCAACGGAAAAATCACCGCGGTCATGGAGGTACAGCCCTGGGGGAATGCGCTGCAGATGACGTTCTGCAACCAGAAGGGGGAAGTGCTCCTGAAGGAAATTTCCAATGGCGGCGCGCTGTCTCTGAGAGCGAGACATTACAAGACGCTTCCGGGAGGAAACTTTCACCTGAAAGCGAGCTTTGTCTCTGATCCGGAGGAGAAGATTTACGGTATGGGACAATATCAGCAGGAGCGGATGAATCTGAAGGGCTGCAACCTGGAACTGGCACACAGGAATTCGCAGGCGAGTATCCCGTTCTATGTGTCCAGCCTCGGTTATGGGTTCCTGTGGCACAATGCTGCGATCGGAGAGGTGCATTTCGGAATCAATACTACAGAGTGGGTGGCAGAAAGTACAAAACAGCTGGACTACTGGATCACAGCCGGGGATAATCCCAAGGAGATTGAGGAAAAATACACGCTGGCGACAGGAAGAGTCCCGGTGATGCCGGAGTATGGACTTGGCTTCTGGCAGTGCAAACTGCGCTATTACAACCAGGAGCAGGTTCTGGACATTGCCCGGGAGTACAAGAAGAGAAACATCCCGCTGGATGTCCTGGTCATCGACTATTATCACTGGCCGCGCTGCGGAGACTACCGCTTTGACGAAGAATACTTTCCGGATCCGGAGGCAATGGTAAAGGAACTGAAGGAAATGGGAATCGAGACGATGGTTTCCATCTGGCCGCAGATCGACTGGCGAAGCGAAAACTATGAGGAAATGAAGCAGCAGGGGCTTCTGGTCAAGGCAAACTCCGGTGTGGACGTGCAGATGGTCTTCCACGGCAACAACGTCTTTCTGGACGCGACCAATCCGCGCACCAGAGAGTATGTGTGGGAAAAGATCAAAAAGAATTACGCAGATATGGGGATCAAAACCTTCTGGCTGGATGAGGCGGAGCCGGAATTTACTACGTATGACTTTGAGAGTTACCGGTATTTCGCAGGCCCTGTGGCAGAGGTCGGGAATATTTATCCGAGAGAGTATGCCCGCATGTTCTACGAAGGACAGAAGGAAAACGGCCAGGAGGATATCGTAAATCTTGCCCGTTGCGCATGGGTCGGAAGCCAGAGATACGGAGCGCTGGTATGGTCCGGAGATATTTTCTCCAGCTGGGAGGATTTCCGTAAGCAGATCTGTGCAGGCCTTCATATGGGACTGAGCGGTATTCCGTGGTGGACGACGGATATCGGAGGATTCCATGCGGGGAACATCTATGATGAGGGATTTCGTGAGCTTCTGGTCCGCTGGTTCCAGTTTGGAGCGTTCTGTCCGGTGATGCGGCTGCATGGAAGCCGCGATCCCCACAGCCCGATCCTCAACAAGGCAGGCGAAGAGCGTGAGTGGACAGGCGCAGATAATGAGGTATGGAGCTTCGGTGAGGACAATTATCCTATTTTGGTAAAATATATTCAGCTGCGTGAGTCCATGCGGGATTACACACGCGCGGCAATGAGGGAAGCACATGAAAAAGGTCATCCGGTCATGCGAACACTGTTTTACGAATTTCCGGAGGACAAAAACTGCTGGGATATCACGGATGAGTATCTGTTCGGTTCCGATCTCCTGGTGGCTCCGGTCGTTCAGCCGGGTGCGACGTCAAGAACTGTTTATTTGCCGGCGGGTGTGTCCTGGACCGATATGAGTGACGGAAAGGTGTATGCCGGCGGACGTGTCTATGAGATCGACGCGCCGATAGAAAAAATACCTGTATTCCTGCGGGATGGAAAGCAGAGTGAGCTGATCGGAAAGATCTGACGAGGCAGGCTTGGAGCAATTAAAAACAGAGTAATCAAAAAGAGGGTATTCCAGACCAGAAATCAGGTTTGGAATATCCTCTTTTTCTTAATCTTCTTCAATCACCTGAATTTCAAGAAAATCAAAGTCGATTTCTTCGATCCAGTTATCCTGGCGGAATCTCGTTTTGCTGTGGCGTTTGAAATCTGTGATATTCGAATCCAGCCAGATCGGAACGGCAAGATTCCACGTGTCGCAGATACTGTTCAGTCCGCGGAAGATTTTGTGCGTCCGGGTTTCATCGGTATCATCACAGATCACAAGATCCTTTGCCGTATCCTTGCCGTCATAGACCAGCCGGCCCCAAAGTCGAAACATATCCCCAATCCTTTCCGAAAACGCCGTGTTCCGGCGCCTGTTTTCTGATACTATAACATGATGGCAGAAGTGTGTCAATCGGATGCAGTAACGTTCCGCGGGCTGAACTGTTGTGAATTGTTGCGTCAAATGCACAGCGCAATTGTTTTTGTTCTGGAAGTTGTGTATAATATTGCGTAATTGGAGACAACGGCTCTGCGCGGCAGGACAAAAGAGAAACGCCAGTCTGTCTCCTGTTGAAAAATTAAAAGATTATTAAGAGTTTTCGCAAGATGAAATAAAAATTTCACTGCTAAGATATTACCATAGAACATCTGATATCTCATGGCAGAAACGAAAGAATTCAGAGAGGTGAATAAAATTATGTACAACATACTGGTTTGTGACGACGATAAGGAAATTGTGGACGCGATTGAGATCTATCTGACCCAGGAAGGCTATCATATCCTGAAAGCCTATGACGGGATGCAGGCAGTTCAGATGCTCGAGAGGGAGGAAGTTCATCTCCTGATCATTGACGTCATGATGCCGAAACTGGACGGTATCCGCGCGACGCTGAAGATCAGGGAGACCAGCAGCATCCCGATCATTATCCTGTCCGCGAAATCAGAGGACGTGGATAAGATTCTGGGGCTGAACATCGGTGCTGATGACTATGTGACCAAACCGTTTAACCCGCTGGAACTGGTTGCCCGTGTGAAATCCCAGTTAAGACGGTATACCAAGCTGGGAACCATGCAGGCACAGGAAAACGCGAATGTTTTTCAGGTCGGAGGACTTGTGGTGAACGATGATCTGAAAGAGGTTACGGTAGAGGGAGAACCGGTAAAACTGACACCTATCGAGTATAACATCCTTCTTCTTCTGGTCAGAAATCCTGGAAAGGTGTTTTCCATTGAACAGATTTACGAAAACATCTGGAACGAGGAGGCCATCGGCGCGGATAACACGGTGGCGGTGCATATCCGTCATATCCGTGAAAAAATCGAGATTAACCCAAAGGAACCCCATTATCTGAAAGTGGTATGGGGAATCGGTTACAAGATTGAGAAACTTTAAAAAGGAGAACGGGAAAACAGATGGAAGAAAAGAAGAGAGCTTTTTACAGTGTACCTGCAAAGGCAGTGGTTTTGTTCCTGTGTGCGCTGGGCGTCTTTCTCGCCGGATTCTGCGGGATCCTTCTGCTGGATCTGGCATCCAGGGGTGTTCCCATCAGCAGGGCGAAGACTCCTTATGAGAGTACGGAGTCCTGCGGAGTGCTTATGACCGGGCAGCTGGAAGAGCTGCAGGACTTTTACGAAGGACAGCATAAACTGCACATCAGCGATGCGCCGGCATCCGAGACGATCGTGGATATCACGGAATTTGGGGAAGGGGCGCTGGGAGAGGCGGGAGAAAATACTTCCTATACGTTGGCACAGCTGGACCAGATGACGGATCAGATTCTTTCGATGTTCAATGATTCTGTGGCTTACTACGCGGAAGACTATGCGTCCAATGATGCGGGTGTTGAGGTATATGAGGATACTTACGACGAGAATGGGGAATACGTTGATATCTATCAGAAAGCCCGGGAGGATCAGAAATCTTATATGTATGAAGATTATAATATGATCGTGGATCCGGATGGAAATGAAATCGACTGCAACGGTTCGCATTTTACACCGTCCCAGCAGACGATCGATTCCCTGAAGGCGAATGAATGCGATTATAAAGACTATTCTTCTCAGTTTCTGTATCTTTACGAGATGGGCGGCGATTATGAAACGGAGCTGCCCCAGTCGGGTGTGAGCCTCAGGGATTACGCGGCGAAAAACCGCCAGGTGTCCCTGTATGATCTGTATCAGGCGCTCTACCATACCGTGCGTACGCTGGTGAACTACAGGAATGCGGACGGCGATATGAAAGAAGAGAGCAACGTTCAGTATTGTATCGAACTGGAAGATGGGACCGTCTATACCAATGTGGACAGCTGGAGTGAGGGTTACAACGCGGCAGTCTCGGCGATGAGCGCTTCGGAAGCGAATGCGGAGGGAAGAATGATAGGCGTGGCTTATTCCCGGGAACTTGGCCGTGCGGCGTTCGAGAAGAAATCTCCGTCGTCGGATATGATGCAGGTTCTTACTTCCTGGATCTCGGCGAACAATCTGGTGACGGAAGGGGAGAAGGCAGTCGTTGTACTGAATACTTCCTGGCCGGTGGAGGATGAATTTTCACAGGCAGCCAGTGTGTTTTCCGTATGGGGCAGCTGGACGCCGCTTCTGGCGGGACTTACGGCAGCCGGGATCGTGCTTGGGCTGGTCAGTCTTGTGCTTGCCACTTTGCAGGCGGGGCGGAACTGTTATAACAGGGAAATCAAGCGGTATTCCTTCGACTGTATCCCTACGGAAGTCTACCTGATCCTGATCTTTCTGGTGGGCGCCATGATCATCTGCCTTCCGGTTCTGGTGATCGGTTTGAGCTTTGACCAGTATCCGACTGCCTATACCGGAAATTCCCAGTATTATCTCAGGGATATGCAGGCGTACCGTTCTCTTTTTGCAGGTCTCTCACTCAGTGGAGGGATAATGCTTATGATGCCGATTTACAGCAGTCTGGTGCGCAGGATCAAGGCGAAAAATCTCTGGAGCAGATCTCTGGTCCGGAGTATCTTTAAAATGTGCCGTGAAGTCTATGACGCAAGAAAGATGACACAGAAGATCCTGCTGGTATTTGTGATTTTTGCGCTGCTTCAGATTATTTTCATCGGTGTTTTTGGCGGGTTTGGTATTTTGCTTGCTGCTTTGCTGGACATTATCGCGGCGCTCTATCTGGTGCGCGAGGCGGCCGGGCGTCAGACCATCCAGCAGGGCCTTCGCAGGATCGGCAGCGGAGATCTGGAGTATAAGATCGACCTGACGACCCTGCGCGGCGATAACCTGGAAATGGCGGAGACGGTCAACAGTGTGGGAAAAGGCCTGCAGGCGGCGATCCAGGAGCAGATGAAGAGCGAACGTCTGAAGACAGACCTGATCACCAATGTGTCCCATGATATCAAAACGCCCCTGACGTCGATCATCAATTATGTGGATCTTCTGAAACGGGAGGGAATCCAGGATCCGAAGATCAAAGGTTACATTGATATCCTGGATGCGAAATCTCAGAGGCTGAAACAGCTGACTGAGGATCTGGTGGAGGCTTCCAAGATCAGTTCCGGAAATATCAAACTGGAATTTATGAACCTGAATCTGAATGAACTGGTGCAGCAGGTCAACGGAGAGTTTGACGAACGGTTTAGGGACAGAAATCTGTCGCTGATCTGTGTGCTTGGCAATGAGCCGCTGGTGATCCGTGCGGACAGCCGCCGGATCTGGCGAGTACTGGAAAATCTTTATGTCAATGTGGTGAAATATGCGATGCCCGGCACGCGGGTCTACGTTGACGCGATGAAACGGAACGACAAGGTCGTCTTTTCCATCAAAAATATCTCAGAAAATCCGCTGAACATCAATGCGGATGAGCTGACGGAACGCTTTATCCGCGGCGATGTGAGCCGCAGCACAGAGGGAAGCGGACTGGGACTTTCCATTGCGAAAAACCTGACGACCCTGCAGCACGGAACTTTCCGGATCTACCTGGACGGCGATCTGTTTAAGGTGACGATCACATTCGATGAAGTAAAAGAACAGAAGAAGCAGACGAAACCGCCGGCACCGGAAACATCCGGGCAGACGGAGGAAGATTTCTGGGAAAAGCTGCAGAACGAGCAGAAATCCAAGTGACGGCACCAGAAAACGTGCGCTGAAGAAACTTATTTTGAAAAAGATATTCAGGAAAAGTATTCACAAAAAGACATGAAAAAAGAACCCCTGATTTGTGATTGGTCGATGTATTGAAAACGAAATGGATCACAAATCAGGGGTTCTTCTTTTTTCACTGAATCCGATTCAGCAGTTACAGAACAGCGGTTTCTCCGGCTGTTTTATACGGTCGTTTCCTCTGCTTCGGAAGATTCTTCCGAAGAAACGGTTTCGGAAGAGACTTCTTCCGAAGAAGCAGCATCAGAAGCATCACTGTCAGAAGCGGAACCATCGGAATCAGAAGGTTCCTCCGAATCCGTTCCGGAGTTTTTCAGAAAATCTGTGCTGGCACGGTCCATTGCCTCGAGGACCCGGCTGGATTCCTCCATCTCTGAGAGCTCCCCGTCCTCTTCTTCCGCCGGCATATAGTATGGAAAGATCTTATTTACAAAGAACCAGGAATTGGCAAGCGCCACAACGGAGGTTCCAAGGAAGATCATAAAGAAGAGTACCATCGAAGAGATGGATGCCGGAGCAAAGATAAACAGAAGCAGCGGCAGAAGGTTAATGATGAGCATAACGATGGTCCACGGCAGATGGCGGATCGCCATCAGGAGAGAATTCTTGATCGTCTGACGAACCGTATTGTCAAACCGGCACAGGACGGGGAAGACATAGGTCAGAACCATACCCCAGACAAACAGAAGAACAAAAAATACATACTTCAGATAAGCGAACCCGCCAGCCATCTGGTTGGTCAGAAAGATATCCAAAAACAGGAAAACACCGATAAAAAGGAGGATCAGCCAGATGCCGACTGCCTGTTTGAAATTCTGCCGCCAGGATTTCCAATAACTCTTCCATACATAAGACTCTTCGTTTTTCACCATTTTCAGTGTTACATAATACAGAGCAGTATAGTTGACGCCGATGGTAAAAATCGGGATAGACGTAAAGATAAATACCAGGTTCAGAACCATCAGATCGAAGACCCTTCCCATAAACTGCGAAAATTTGCTGTCAGGATTGAAAATACCCATTGCTGTTATTCCTCTTTTCTACTAAAATATATTGAGTAGTATAGCGAATTTTTGGTGAAAATGCAATGAACAGAATCTAAAGTTTGAGATTCGTCAATGTGACTACGAAAAGAAAATATCTTTGTTTATTCTGCTGTTGATGGTGGGTGCGGATAGAGGGGATAAGCATTATTGACAAGGGCATTCCTGAAAATTTGTGGAATAATGGTATGGTGCAAATTGGTCTGTTTAGGTATACTTAGTTCAGAAACAAAAAAGCGTCATTCGGCGCTTCGGGGTTAAAGACAGGATAAGAATTCTAGGAGGATATGAAAAATGGCAAGTTTATCTTTACAGCACATTACCAAGAGATATCCAAATGGTTTTGAAGCCGTTAAGGACTTCAACCTGGAGATCGCAGACAAAGAGTTTATCATCTTTGTAGGACCTTCCGGATGTGGAAAATCTACCACACTGCGTATGATCGCAGGTCTGGAAGAAATTTCCGACGGAACACTGAAAATTGATGACAAGGTTATGAACGATGTAGAGCCGAAGGATCGTGATATCGCGATGGTATTCCAGAACTACGCTCTGTATCCTCATATGACCGTATATGATAACATGGCTTTCGGTCTGAAACTGAGAAAAACTCCGAAGGATCAGATCGACAAGATGGTAAAAGAAGCAGCTAAGATCCTGGATCTGGAGAAACTGCTTGACCGTAAACCGAAGGCTCTGTCCGGTGGTCAGAGACAGCGTGTTGCTATGGGACGTGCAATCGTGCGTGATCCGAAAGTATTCCTGATGGACGAGCCGCTGTCCAACCTGGATGCAAAACTTCGTGTACAGATGCGTACTGAGATCTCCAAACTGCATGAGAGACTGGGCGCTACGATCATCTACGTAACACATGACCAGACAGAGGCTATGACCCTGGGTACCAGAATCGTAGTTATGAAAGACGGCGTTGTTCAGCAGGTAGATACACCTCAGAACCTGTACAATGCACCGGGCAACCTGTTCGTAGCCGGATTCATCGGATCTCCGCAGATGAACTTCCTGGATGCAAAAGTAAGTGTAAACGGAAACGACGTTACCTTAACAGTTGGCAAGTACAGCATGAAACTGCCGGCATCCAAAGCAAAAGCCGTAATCGAAGGCGGATATGACGGAAAGACCGTAGTTATGGGTATCCGTCCTGAAAACGTACATGATTCTCAGATGTTCATCGAGACATCCAAAGAGAGTGTTATCGAGTGTCAGATCAACGTATATGAGCTGTTAGGTGCAGAAGTTTATCTGTACTTCGACTGCGAGGGATTCCCGATGACAGCCCGCGTAGATCCGCGTACAACTGCAAGAAGCGGTGATACCGTTAAATTTGCACTGGATATGGAAAAAGTTCATCTGTTCGACAAAGAGACAGAACTTACCATTACCAACTAATCAGATATCTTTTTGGAATTCATTCCATAGGGAGGACTGCCTGCGGGCGGTCCTCTTTTTCTATTCCGGCGTCCATCCAAGAAAAACTGCTTCGGAATGAGGCGGGCGCCCAAAGGCATCCTGGTTTCATACGGTATGTGTAGAAAACTCAAAGACCTGGCGGAACGGTTGCCTGCACTCTGACTTTTTTACGGAAAATCATTGCCAATCCATTGAAAATACGATATGATTGAATATATATGTCAATAGATTCTAACAATGTCAGGCATTGAGAAAATGTCTTTGGTTGTACAGGATCAAAGAGAAAGGAAGTGGCAATTTTGGTTTCAAGTCAGGTTTTACAGAAGACTCTGGACGAACTCAGAAATATTACAAGAATTGATTTATGTGTGACAAATACGGATGGCGCTCTGCTCGTTACCACGTTTCCGGAAACAGCGATCGATGCAGACAGCATCCGTTCTTTTGTAGATTCTGCAGCGGACAGCCAGGTGATTCAGGACAATCATTTCTTCAAGGTATACGATAATCAGAATGTGGAATATGTCCTGCTGGCAAGGGGCAGCAGCGATGATGCTTATATGATCGGAAAGGTAGCGGTTTGCCAGATTCAGAATCTGATCATCGCCTATAAAGAGCGTCTGGATAAGAACAATTTCATCCAGAACCTTCTGCTGGACAACCTCCTGATGGTGGACGTTTATAATCGTGCAAAAAAGCTGCGGATTGATACGGATGTGCGTCGTGTTGTATTTATGGTGGAGACCAAAATGGAAAAGGATGCCAATGCGATGGAGACGGTCAAAAGCTTGTTTGTATCCCGCCCGAGAGATTTTATCACTGCCGTGGAAGAAAAGAGCATCATCATTGTCAAAGAACTGAAAGAAGAGGACGGCTTTGAGGAAATGAACCAGATTGCAAACATGCTGGTGGATATGCTGAATGCGGAGGCCATGTCCCAGGTGCGCGTTTCTTACGGAAATCCGGTCAATGAGATCAAGAACGTATCCCGTTCTTATAAGGAAGCAAAGATGGCCCTGGAAGTAGGAAAGATTTTCTATGCGGAAAAGAACGTGATCCCGTATAATAATCTCGGAATCGGACGTCTGATCTATCAGCTGCCGATCCCGCTTTGCGAAATGTTTATGAAAGAAGTGTTCGGAGAACACCTGCCGGATACCTTCGATGAGGAGACTCTGACAACGATCAATAAGTTCTTTGAGAACAACCTGAATGTGTCCGAGACCTCCCGCCAGCTGTACGTACACAGAAATACGCTGGTTTACCGTCTTGAAAAACTGGAAAAGAGTACAGGCCTGGATATCCGCAGGTTTGACGATGCTCTGACCTTCAAGATCGCGATGATGGTAGTCAGCTACATGAACTATATGAACAATAACGAAAATGCTTAATGGGTCAAGCAGTCGTTGAGGGAAGAGAGGAGAGAACCAATGATTGAATTACTGAAAACAGGAGCATATCTGGTAAACGGTACACAGGTAATTCCGGATACGGAAGATGGAAGAGCAGAGCTGAAGGCCGTTACAGGCGCTGTCCAAGATCCAAAAGAAGCGGCAAAAGAAACCATCGCCTACGGAATTCTGAAGGAGCACAATACCTCCGGAAATATGGAAAATCTGGAGATCCGCTTTGACAAGCTGACCTCTCATGATATCACATTTGTCGGTATTATCCAGACTGCGAGAGCGTCAGGGCTGGAGAGATTCCCGATGCCGTACGTTCTGACCAACTGCCACAATTCTCTTTGCGCGGTTGGCGGCACGATCAATGAAGATGACCATATGTTTGGACTGACCTGTGCAAAAAAATACGGCGGGGGTTATGTACCGCCGCACCAGGCAGTTATCCATCAGTATGCCCGTGAGATGCTGGCAGGCGGAGGAAAGATGATCCTCGGTTCTGATTCTCATACTCGTTACGGAGCGCTGGGAACCATGGCGGTCGGCGAGGGCGGACCGGAGCTGGTAAAACAGCTTCTGAACAAGACGTATGATATTGCGATGCCGGGAGTGATCGGCATTTACATGACCGGAGCGCCGCAGCCGGGTGTCGGTCCGCAGGATATTGCACTGGCAATTATCGGAGCAGTCTTTGCCAACGGTTATGTAAAGAATAAAGTCATGGAATTCGTGGGACCGGGCGTTGCGTCCCTGAGCGCAGACTACCGTATCGGCGTGGATGTTATGACCACGGAAACCACCTGTCTGTCCTCCATCTGGAGAACGGACGATGAGATCCGCAAGTTTTATGAGATCCACGGAAGAAGCGGCGATTACAAGGAACTGAATCCTGGAACTGTCGCTTATTACGACGGTATGGTGATGGTAGAACTGGATAAGATCAAACCGATGATTGCGATGCCCTTCCACCCGAGCAACGTTTACACCATCGACGAACTGAATGAAAATCTCATGGATATTCTGAACGATGTGGAAGAAAAGGCCAAAGTAAGCCTGGACGGAAAGGTTCCGTTCACATTGAAGAACAAAGTACACAACGGCAGACTGCTGGTGGATCAGGGTATCATCGCCGGATGTGCCGGCGGCGGATTTGAGAATATCTGTGACGCGGCGGATATCCTGCGGGGACACAGCATTGGATATGATGCGTTTACGCTGAGTGTCTATCCGGCAAGTACGCCGATTTATATGGAACTGGCGAGAAACGGAAGGCTGGCAGATCTGATGGAGACCGGAGCTGTGGTCAAGACGGCGTTCTGTGGTCCGTGCTTTGGCGCAGGAGATACTCCGGCGAACAATGCGTTCTCCATCCGCCATTCCACCAGAAACTTCCCGAACCGTGAAGGTTCCAAGATCCAGAATGGACAGATTTCCTCGGTAGCACTGATGGATGCCCGTTCCATCGCGGCGACAGCAGCCAATCAGGGATATCTGACTTCTGCGACAGAGTTTACCGGAACGTATACGAAACCGACCTATCATTTTGACAAGACCATTTATGAGAACCGTGTGTTTGACAGCAAGGGCGTTGCGGACCCATCCGTTGAGATTCAGTTTGGACCGAATATCAAAGACTGGCCGTCTATGCCGGCGCTGACAGACCATCTCGTTCTGAAAGTAGTTTCCGAGATCCATGATCCGGTTACCACGACGGATGAACTGATCCCGTCCGGTGAGACTTCTTCCTTCCGTTCCAATCCACTGGGTCTGGCAGAATTTGCCCTTTCCAGAAAGGATCCGGCTTATGTCGGACGTGCCAAGGAAGTCCAGAAAGCACAGAAAGCCATTGAGGCAGGGGAGTGTCCGGAGAAAGCGCTTCCGGAGCTTGCTCCTGTGATCGAGACGATCCGTGCGAATTATCCGGCTCTGGATAAGAATTTCGGTGTCGGTTCCACCATCTTTGCGGTGAAGCCAGGCGACGGCTCCGCCCGTGAGCAGGCTGCTTCCTGCCAGAAGGTACTGGGCGGATGGGCAAATATCGCCAATGAGTACGCAACAAAACGGTATCGTTCCAACCTGATCAACTGGGGAATGCTCCCGTTCCTGATCCCGGAAGGCGAGCTGCCGTTCAAAAACGGAGATTACCTGTTTGTACCGGAAATCAGAAAAGCAGTTGAGGAGAAAGCAGAGAGCATTCAGGCATATGTGGTTGCCGGAAAAGAACTGAAACCGTTTGAACTGAAGCTTGGCGCGCTGACGGACGATGAGAGGGAGATCATTCTGAAAGGCTGCCTGATCAATTACTACCGCGGATAGTGGCAAAAAAAGATGATTCGGAGTAACTATTCAGCCCGGTATGCGCATTTACCGCGCAGACTGCATGAAAACGTAGTGCCTGTGGGCATCCGCCCAATGGCGAAGCGATTTTTCATGGGCGGATGCCGTAACCGTTCAGCTGGCTGAACGGTTACGATTTGGAATCATGTACTCCCACAGATATAAGACGAAGAAGACAAAGGGGCATACACCATTTTGGGTGTATGTCCCTTTTCTATAGAAAGGAGTGTCTGCGCTTTTGGCTTGTACACTGGCAAAAGCATTCTGCTGGCTTTGCCTCTGGTGTACCAGAAATAATTATCTGAAAATAAATGAAAATAAAAATAATTATAACACTAAAATATTCAGAAGATTTAGAAATTAAAAAATAATAAAATCATAGCAAAAATGTGTTGACAAATAGGACGCTGTCTGTTATTATAAAATCACAAACAAACAAGAGATAAAAACAAAGCAAAACCTGTAAAAGCAAAACTCTTTCTGAAAGGTAAATAAATCACCTGAATTTTTCAGAGAATCAGGTATCCGGGTTAACGGTGTAAGTTCTCACGGAACAACGATTAGAAAAAGAAAGGGGAAATAGAATACCGACGCACCATTTTCAGGGAATGAGACGAGAAATCATCCTTAGAAGAATGGGAAAGGAAAGAGAAGATTCTTTACCACAAAGAATCGGAGACAGGAAATAAGGACAAGGAGGCAAGGTCCAATGGGAAATGAAGCATCTACCAATCAATATGAGAGTGGTATTGCATAGCAGTTCCCCGCAAGAAATACCTTTTATCAGGATTGTAAAGAAATGAAAAGTCATAAATGGATGATTCAGAAGGGAGAAAGGCATCTGATTAATTATCGGGAGATAATCGAAGATGAGGAATAACCGGAAGAAAAGTTCCAGAAAAATATGACAAACAAGAAAGGATAGAAGGTCATTACGATAGCTGGCACTCATATTGAGCAGATACCACAAATAATATCAGGATTCCGGAGATTGTGTAAAGAAACAATCAAAAGAAAAATATCTTATTTATATCAGTTGGAAATTTCTAAAGAGAAGTATAAAGGTAAGTGATTCAAAGAAAGAAACCAGAAATGGGAGAAATCGGAGGATCGGCAAGCCGGAATTAATGCTTTGATGACAGAGAAATGAAAAGGACGTATAAATAAAATATTTTGAACATATACAGAATGTGAATGGTATATGATGAAACCGATATTATAAAGAAAAAAGATTCGTAGAAATTTCTAAGTAAGAGAGGAACCGGAATGGAGAATCTTACGAGGTCGGGAATAAAAAAATAAAACAAAAAGCGGAAGGCACTTTTTCATAGAATCGATGTCAACCGATAGAAAACAAGAAAGTTGAGAAGAAAAAATTGAATAAAGAAGAGAATTAGAACGGCCGTTGTATCAGATGAAGATGTTGGTATGACGGTCGTTCCTTTTTGTCTGTTCGGAAGATGAAAAGTATGATATACTACTGAAAGTGTGTTTGACAGAAAAATGAAACAGGATGCGGGAGGTTGCTGTGAAAAGAGGATTTTCAAAGGAAGATATCCTGATGGAGGATGAAGATATTCTTGTTGTTCATAAGCACGCAGGGATGGCGGTACAGAGTGCCAGGTTCGGGCATATGGATCTGGAACATGAACTTTTGAATTATCTGGCAGTCAGTCAGGGATATAGGGGAAGGCAGATGCCGTATCTGGCGGTGATCCATCGGCTGGATCAGCCGGTAGAAGGAATCCTGGTGTTTGGAAAGACGCCGCAGGCTGCCAGAAAACTAAATGAAGCCATGCAGAAAGACCGGATGGAAAAAATTTATCTGGCGGTGGCGGATGGAAAACCTGAGCTCATGGAAGGAAAATTGGTGGATTACCTGAAAAAAGACGGAGGGACAAACCGTTCAGAAGTGGTGGGTAAAGATACGCCGGGAGCGAAGAGGGCGGAGCTGTCGTATCGGGTGCTGGAAACTTCCAAAGGTCCGGAAGGGATACGTTCTCTGGTTCGGATCCGTCTGAAAACGGGCCGGCATCATCAGATCCGGGTGCAGATGGCGCATGCCGGAATGCCTTTGTGCGGAGACGGCAAGTATCATCCTGCGGCAGGGAGCGAAAGAGGCGACGATGGGTTGGCTTTGTGCGCCTGCAGTCTCTCCTTTGTGCATCCGCGGACTGGGAAAAGGCTCCAGTTTCGGGTTTCTCCTGAGGGCAACGCTTTTTCGCGATTTTCTGATGGGAGCCAGAAGTAAAGCTCAAAAAGTAAGAAAAAAATCATAAATTTTTCACAGAAATCCTAACAAAGGGGTATAGACTAATTCTTCTGTTTGTGTATAATAAAAGGGATGTAACATTTTTGTAAAAAATGGGTAGAAACAAAGAAAAGGTGGAAGGGATGAAACGTAAGATAGCAGGAATTTTACTGGCAGGTCTTTTGGCTTTTTCTGGTACCGGATGTGCACAGAACGGAGAAGCAGCAGAGAATTCATCATCCGTTTCAAATAGCCAAAGCGTCAGTGAAAGTACATCAAACAGTCAGAGTGTCAGTGAAAGTATATCGAATAGTCAAAGCGTCGAGAGTACGTCAGGTGTATCGGGAGAGAGCACCACAACACCAACGCCGACGGAGACCGAGAAGAAGGAGAGAATTCAGGTCAGCATTCCGCAGAAAGAAGGAATGCAGGCTGACTACACTTCTGTAGAAGGAATCCAGCTTGCGCCGGGCAGTTATCTGGCAGTGGTCGCGAAAGATATGGATACCGACTATTGGAAAGCGGTGAAAGCAGGGGCTCAGCAGGCGATCAATGAGCTGAATACTGCATTGAATTATACCGGCGAGGATAAGATCACCATGACATTCGAAGGAACTGCAGATTCTTCCGATGCGGAAGAGCAGAGCAATACCATCGATCTGGTCATTTCTGAAAATCCGGCAGCCCTGTGTCTGGGAATCATTGATATGCAGACCTGCAAGACGCAGCTGGAGATGGCAGCGGAGAATGGAATTCCGGTGATCATTGTGGATTCCGGCGTGGACAGCGATCTGATCAACTCGTTTTGTGGAATCGACAACCGTGCCGCCGGAGCGGAAGCGGCAAGAAAGCTTTGCGAAGCCATCGGTGACGCCGGGGAAATCGCCATTGTGGCGCATGAGAGTACGACACAGACCAGCATCGAACGCGTGGAAGGATTTTCTGAGGAAATAGCTCAGAACCATCCGAATGTGACAATTGTGCAGACGGGATACAGTGATGGAGAGCAGGAAATTTCAGCGCTGGTTGAAGGAATGCTGCAGCAGTATCCGCAGTTAAAAGGCGTTTTTTGCACCAACCAGCAGGTTTCCAATGAGACGCTGGCAGTTCTGGAAACAAAGGAAACTGCAGTAAAGATGGTAGGATTTGATTACAGTGAAGAGCAGGCAGAGGCGATCGCCGGTGGGCAGCAGTATGGAACGGTCAGTCAGAATCCGTATAGTCTCGGCTATGCGATGATTGTGGCAGCGGCGAGAGCAGCGGCGGGAATGACAAACGATGCTTTTATTGATGCAGGGTATCAGTGGATGGATCAGACCAATGTCTTATCGGAGGAACTGGCGATCTACAGATATTAGTACTGCAGTAGGTCTGCAGTTTGCTGCAGGATCATACAGAAAAGGAAATACATAGCAGTAAAATAGAAAGTTCCGGAAATCCGAAATATGGAGATGCGGGATAAGGTCATAGAAAAGGCTGATGCAAAATGAAGCTTGGCATTTTGCATCAGCCTTTTCTGTGCCTTTTTCTATTTATCACAATTCGTCGGTGTGTTCCTGCGAATCGCGGTAGATTTCCTGTACTTCTGCGGAAATCTGCTGGCGGATCTCGGACAGATCAGGTTCTGCGGAAACAGAACGGGGATCCGGGATCGGACGGGTATCGCCGGCAGCAGGAGCAGTATTCTCTGCAGGTTCCGGGACAGGAGCAGGCTCCGGTCTTGGGGATCTGCGCACCGAACGTTCCAGGAGTTCTTCTTCTTCCTCCTCATCTGCGTCATCCGGTTCTTCCGGGACAAAACGGAAATCGTACATGGTATTCTGAGATACCTTTGTACGGCGGCTGGATGAACCGCCTCTGGAGGAACTGTGACCGGAGGAACGGCGGGATTTCTTTTTCTTTTTCCGTTTTCCGGAAGTGCGGGAAGAGACGTTTCGGGAAGGGGTTCTGGATCCGCGGTGCTGTTTTCGGCTCCGACGGTAGTTTTCCTCTTCTTCTTCGTCCTCTTCCTGATAGCCGCGGTCCTTCCATGGTTTGAACTGGAAGATCATGCCAAGAGCGGCAAGGACCAGTACGATGATCCACATGACAAGATCGTAGTCTGTCTGTTTGAGATCATAAGCGAGGGTGACGGCTGTGAGCGCTCCGCATACGCTGGTGATCAGGGTAACCGTGATCCGTTCAAAGGGAACGCCGATCAGTGCAACCACGAACGCGATCGCGCCGAGGAACAGCAGCATGATCAGATCCTGTGGATTCAGCAGTTTGAAAAGCGAAAAGCCCAGAAATCCGATGATCAGGAAAAAGGTTCCGATCCGATAGAGCAGCAGCGCCAGCAGTCCGAAAATAAGACCAAGCCCCAGCGTCACGCCAAGGGTCATATTTCGGCTCTGATCGGTATAGGAAGCCAGAAGCATTCCGCCGGAAGCGCCGATGGCAAAGCCAAGCAGGACACTCCAGACTTTTCGGAGTGTATATCCGAAGAAGCAGTTCAGCAGGGCGAAGACGGCTGCTGCGATAATAAGAAAGGTTCCGTATTCTGTCAGAAGGTTTTTCAGGGTATCGAATTTATCCAGAAGGGCGTACAAGGTGTCAATGGAAATGTTTTGCATAGGGATATCATCCTTCCTTTTTCTAAAATCCATGTAAAGTACAGGTAGATTTTAGTACGGGGCGTGCAATTTTGCAAGTGCGTTCACGATTTTTTAAGATTTTATTTTTGTTTCACTGTTTGCTGAGAATCGCTTTTTGTCGTTATGTATGAAAGGAATATTGAGGCGGAATCAATTTTGAGATCTTTGTCAGGAACGTTTCCGGGAAAGAAGCATATGGTATAGGAAAGACGGAAGTGGAGCAGTCTATGTATAATGAGAAGCCGATGCCATTGTATATGCCCGGTTCCATGTCTCTTGAAAAGGAAAGAGATGAGGCAATGGAGCGGGAGTGGAAAATCCTGAAATCCTGGTATTCCGGGGAAATCCTGCAGGTGCAGGAAGCGGTGGAGCGGGCCTGTGATGAGCTGGATTATGAGGGGAGCTGGCTCTATGACGAGTATCCGGACCGCGGAAGAATGGAAGAGATGCAGGAGAAAATACAGAGGGAACTGGAGCCGGACGGGGAGGCTGCTGTGGAAGTGGAAGAGCGGAGAAGAAGGAGGCGGGGAGACAGTCTGCTGAAAGTTCTCCTTTCCAATGAAATTTTTCGCAGACGATGCAGAAACAGGAACTGCCGCCGGCATTTCTGGTAAGTGACGGTTCCGGAAGCGCTGGATCGCGGGAAATTATGCTTTACGCAATAGATTTTTAATAATTTTGTGGTTGAGGTTTTTTGCCAAAACTATTACAATAACAATGTAATTGAAAATATTATGTAAATTTTCGCTGTGCTTCGCGGATGATGGAACTGTTTTGTTGGCGGAAAGGCTGCCGCGAAGTGCTTTGTAACTGTTCAGATGGGTGAGCTGTTACTGTGTTTTCGTGCAGAAAAATGATTTGATTTGGTTTGGGGCGACAATTGCATTTTTATACAGTCTGCTTTTCAAGAAGAGGCAGAGGATGAAATAGAAACAGAAAGAACAGATAAAAAGAATGAGTCTGGTACACCGAATATCAGTATTCGATGTACCAGAGGATCGGAGAGTGTCTGAGAATCGACGGAAGGCTCAGGCGCATTCCGGGGGAAATATGGAGAGTATAAATGGATTTAAATAGATTATTAGAACGTGAAGTGGGACTTTCCCTGCACCGGATTTTGATCAGTGGGAAGAAATCGGAGGAAGGTCCGTCAAAAATCAGGATCCGCCCGGTGCAGTTGAAAGGGGAATTGTATTTTCAGTGCCAGGAAACGAGAGGCACGAAGGAGTTTCATAAGAATCTGAAGAAAGAAGAACTGATCGAACAGATTATGAGTTGGATGGCGCAGGATTTCAAGCAGCTTCAGCTGGAATCCGCCAATGGCATGGGAACGGTTCTTGTGAGCAAGAAGGGTAAAGTGACCGTGAAATGGAAGGCATGCATGAACGGTACAGGGCAGACGCTGGAAGCGCTGGCCCATAACCGGAAAAAGAAGTATATCCTGGAAGAGGGAAAGCCGGTGGCGTTCCTGTGTGATCTGGGTGTTATGACACCGGAAGGCAGGATCGTGCATGCAAAATATGATAAATTCCGGCAGATCAACCGGTTCCTTGAGTTTATTGAGGATATTCTGCCGAAACTGCCAAAGGACAGGGAGATTACGATTCTGGATTTCGGATGCGGGAAATCCTATCTGACCTTTGCGATGTATTATTATTTTCGTGAGCTGAAGAATCTGGATGTGCGGATCATCGGCCTGGATCTGAAGGAGGACGTGATCGAGACGTGCAACGGACTGGCGGTTCGCTATGGATTTGAAAAGCTGAAGTTTTATCAGGGAGATATCGCGTCGTTTACCGGGGAATCGAAGGTGGACATGGTTGTGACGCTCCACGCCTGCGATACGGCTACCGATTTTGCCCTGGCAAAGGCGGTCGCCTGGGGTGCGGAAGTGATCCTTTCGGTTCCGTGCTGCCAGCATGAACTGAACCGGCAGATTCAGTGTGAGGAGCTGGAGCCGGTGCTCAAGTATGGGATTTTGAAGGAGCGTATGGCGGCGCTTGTGACGGATGGACTGCGTGCAGAGTTTCTGGAGCATGCGGGATATGAAACGCAGATCCTGGAATTTATCGATATGGAACATACGCCGAAGAATCTGCTGATCCGGGCTGTGAAAAAGCGTGAGGCGGGCAAAGATCTGCCGGACGAGCTGAAGAAATGCATGGGATTTCTGCACGTACAGCCGACGCTGGCATCCCTTCTTACAGATAAGGAGGGGGACGGATGCTGAAAAAGATTCTGACCAGGGTAATTGTACTCCTGCTGGTGTTCGTAGCAGGAGTCGTGGTGTTTTCTCATATTCGCAACCAGGAAGACACTGTGGAAGCGGTTGAGATGGAGGCGCCAGTCCTGCCGGTGCTTTATATGCAGGAAGGTGACATCCTGATCAATCCGATGTTTGGAAATAAGGCGCAGATGGACGGTGCCACGGTGAGGGATCATCTGACGCTGCTGCCCACGGACAGAAATCTGAAAGTGGCGGTGGACACCAAAGGGCAGGAGATCAGCAGTGTGATTTACACTGTGAAAAGTACAGACGGCACGGAAATTGTGGAAAATTCCGCGATCAGAAATTTTTCTGAGGATAATGGTTATCAGAAGGCGGATGTCCATCTGGATACGCCGATTCTGCTGAATCAGGAATATATTCTGGAGTTTCAGATCGAATTGGAGAGCGGAGAGTCCGCGTATTATTATACACGTCTTGTGCAGCGCTCCGGCGTGACTCTGACCGGTTATCTGGAATTTGCAAACATGTTTTATCAGACCTGTCTGGACAAGAGCGCCGCGGAGAGCCTGAGTGACTATATGGAATCCAACAGCTCCAACGCCAATAATTCTTTCCAGAATGTGGACATTCATTCCAGTGTGGATCAGATCAGCTGGGGCAATCTGGCGCCGCAGCTGGTGAAGACGGGAGTGCCCAGGGTCAATGAGATCAATGAGACAACGGCAAGTATTTCCGTGGATTATATGATCAGTTCCACAGACGGCGACGGAAATGTGGAATATTACACGGTAACGGACTTCTATCGTATGAGAAGAGCTTCCGACCGTGTGGCGCTGCTGGATTTTGAGCGGAGTGCGACTCAGATTTTTGATGCGGATCTTCCGGTTCTGACCAGTAAGGGGATCAATCTCGGTGTGGTGCCGCAGGATACTCAGTATGTGGCAAATACCGCGGGAGATGTCGTTGCCTTTGTGGTGAACGGTGATCTTTGGTCCTACAACCGCAGCGCAAACAAATGTACCAGGGTGTTCAGTTTCCGGGAGGACGGAGATTCCGGACAGGATGAGCGGTATCAGAATGATGCGCATGATATCCGGATCGTTCGTGTATCCGAGTCAGGGGATCTTACTTTTGTGGTTTATGGATATATGAACCGTGGAAAACATGAGGGAGAAACAGGTGTAGCGGTGTATAACTTCCACGCGGAGCGCCAGGTGGCACAGGAAGAGCTGTTTATCCCGTCGACGGTTTCTTATCAGGTTCTGCGTCAGAATCTGGATGTCCTGTCTTATGTAAGTACCGATGACAAGATGTATCTTTATCTGAACGGTTCGCTGTATCAGATGGAACTCAGCGACGGAAGCTGCCAGGTGATCCAGGACGGAATCGCGAAGGATTGTTTTGTGGTTTCTCAAAGTCAGGCGAACGTAGCGTGGATGACCGCGGAAAGCGCCAATCAGACTTCTGAGATTACGGTGATGAGTCTGGAAACGCAGGAAACCATGCAGCTGACGGCGGCGGAAGGACAGAAGATCAAAGCCCTTGGATTTATCAACGATGATTTCGTCTATGGAATTGCCAATGATGCAGACATTGTCACAGATGTGTCCGGAAACCAGACCTTTGCGATGCATACCATCCGGATCCAGGGAATGGACGGAACGGTCAAAAAAGAGTATCATCAGGACGGCGTGTACGTGACAGGAATCGCGGTTTCCAATGGTCTGTTGGAGATGGATCGGGTGGTCCGCCAGGGTGACGGCTATGTGGAGACCTCGCAGGATCATATCATGAACGGAGAGCAACAGGCGGAGACGGTCGTGACCAGCCGTATGGCGACCATCGGCGAGCGCAGAGAGCAGCAGATGGTGCTGGAGTTCCCGGAGGAAGGAAAAACGACGAATCTGCTGAAAGTGGAAACGAGATATTATCAGAAAGATTCCACGGCTTCGCTGACAATCAATTATGAGCAGGGAGATGATCCGGTATATTTTGTCTATGCAAAGGGAGAACTGCAGAGTATCCTCAGCAGTCCGGCACAGGCAATCCAGGCGGCGGACAGCCAGGTAGGCGTGGTTCTGAATCAGGATCAGGCTTATGTATGGGAGCGGGGAAACCGTTCTACATCGGCACAGATCGACCCGGCATCTCTTCCGGAGGCATTCCGGAACGCTTCGCTGGATGAGGCGGCGCTGCAGGCATCGCTCGGTGAAGGAGAAACATTGATGAACCTGACTGGATGCAGTCTGGACAGTGTCCTGTATCTGGTGGCGCAGGGCCATCCGGTGGTTGCGCGTCTCAATGCGGACGGCAAGCAGAATGTGGTGATCGTTGGATATGACCAGTTCAACAATACGCTGATCTATGATCCGGCAACGCAGCAGACGACACCGATGGGACAGCAGGACAGCACCAATGCGTTTGAGGCACAGGGAAATATCTTTATGAGTTATATGTGATTAGAAAGTGTAACAGGAAAACCGCTGTTCTTAGGAGGGGTGGATTCCGGTTCTGGCAGAAGGGCGGATGAATGAACATAATAGAAAGGCGGCACAGGAGTGGATGGTTCCTGTGCCGCCTTTGCGGTTTAAGATGTTATAAGATTCACATTTGCTGTTGGTTTACAGCTCGCAGTTGTTGACGGTTCTCGGGAATGGGATGACGTCGCGGATATTGCCCATACCTGTCAGATACATGACGCAGCGCTCAAATCCCAGACCGAAGCCTGCATGGCGTGTGGAACCGTATTTTCTCAGATCCAGGTAGAAGTCGTAGTCCTCTTCGTTGAGTCCCAGCTCCTTCATTCTCTGAACCAGTTTGTCGTAATCGTCTTCACGCTGGCTGCCGCCGATGATCTCGCCGATGCCAGGAACCAGACAGTCCATAGCGGCAACAGTTTTGTTGTCGTCGTTCATCTTCATATAGAAGGCTTTGATTTCTTTCGGATAATCCGTTACGAATACCGGGCGCTTGAAGATCTGTTCGGTCAGATAACGTTCGTGCTCAGTCTGCAGGTCGCAGCCCCAGGATACCTTGTATTCGAATTTGTCGTTGTTCTTTTCCAGAAGTTCAATGGCTTCTGTATAAGTTACATGTGCGAAATCGGAATTTGTCACATGGTTCAGGCGTTCCAGCAGTCCCTTGTCCACGAAAGAGTTGAAGAAGTTCATTTCTTCCGGAGCGTGCTCCAAAACGTAATTGATCACATATTTTAACATGCCTTCTGCAACACGCATATTATCATCCAGGTCAGCGAAAGCCATCTCCGGCTCGATCATCCAGAACTCCGCCGCATGGCGGGTGGTGTTGGAGTTTTCCGCACGGAAGGTCGGACCAAAGGTGTAAATGTTGCGGAATGCCTGGGCGAAGGTTTCGCCGTTGAGCTGACCGCTGACGGTCAGGCTTGTTTTTTTGTTGAAGAAATCCTGTGTGAAATCCACGGAACCATCCTGGTTTTTCGGAACATTCTCAAGGTCCAGAGTGGTTACCTGGAACATTTCGCCGGCGCCTTCGCAGTCACTTCCGGTGATCAGAGGAGTATTGACATATACGAATCCTCTTTCCTGGAAAAACTGATGGATCGCATAAGCGCACAGGGAACGTACACGGAATACCGCCTGGAAGGTATTGGTGCGCGGACGCAGATGAGAGATCGTGCGCAGGAATTCCATGGAATGACGTTTTTTCTGCAGCGGATAATCCGGAGCGGAAGCGCCTTCCAGAGTGACTTCCTCTGCCTGGATCTCAAACGGCTGTTTCGCGTTCGGTGTCGCTACCAGCGTACCTTTGACAATGATGGCGGCGCCTACGTTCAGCTTGGAAACTTCGTCAAAGTTTGCCATTTTGTCATGGTATACGATCTGAAGTGTTTCAAAGTAACTTCCGTCGTGGAGGACGATAAAACCAAAGGTTTTGGAATCACGCACGCTGCGCACCCATCCGCCGACGGTCACTTCCTTGTCCAGGAAGGCTTTACGGTTTTTGTAAATTTCTCTTACGGTCGTAAGTTTCATAATGATCTTCTCCGTTCCAATATGAATTTTCGTAGTGAGATTCATGTGTGGGTGCCTTCCGGCTTCCGGATGTTCGGACACTTGAATCATGGTAACTATTGTACCACCAATTTGGGGGTTCGAAAAGCCCCTAAATGAAAATGGGGACGAAAGCCGCCCGGGAATCCGCCGCGCCCGCCAGCCGGGGAGAAATATGGACTGCGTGCTCACTCCGACCTCCGGACAGCGCAGGGAATTTTGTTCGCCGCCTGGGGTGCTGTCATTCTTTCACTCCGGATGTGGCGGCGGACATAATTCCCTGCGCTGTTCGTCTGTAGTCGCAAGCACTGCAGTTCCATATTTCTCCCCGGCTGGCGGGCTTTCTGGGAGTGGCGGAGGTAGGAGTGGGATGACGTGATAGTGGAATAGTCGGATCGTAGAAAAGCAGGATGTGAAGGGAGCTTGTTTTGTAGTTTGGGGATGATTTGGTTTTCTGGGGGGATGGTGTGGGCGGGATTGCCGAGGGAGATTTTGTGAGAG
Organism: uncultured Fusicatenibacter sp.; assembly: GCA_902493585.1. Classification (GTDB taxonomy): domain Bacteria; phylum Bacillota; class Clostridia; order Lachnospirales; family Lachnospiraceae; genus Fusicatenibacter. The sequence goes on from CABUPZ010000003.1 coordinate 73,195, forward strand.
AACTTTTTGTTGATAGTTGAAAGTGAAAGGTATTGACTGCAAAACAAAAAGAGACTTCTGTGAGGATTTCTTTTTTTCTATAATTTGATTAGTACATCAATGATTGAATCGGAAATTATATCAGAAAAGGGAGAAACTCAGAAGATGATGAGAAGAGAAATTTTGCTGTTGTTGTCGTTGGGTTTGGTGTTGGTCTGCAGCGGGTGTTCGAACCGGCAGGAAGATACAGGAAAATCGGAGGTTTCTGAACGGAGTGTTTCTTCGGGTGATAGGCGGCAGGAGTCTTCGGAAACGGATCGGGAAGCGGATACAGGTGTGAGCGATTCGAATGAAGGTGTCGTCCGTTCGATTCCGGAAACGTTGGCGCAGATTCCGGAAGGTTATGATACGCCGGCGGATCAGCAGGGAAAGATTGAAAAGCTTACTTATATGACTTATGAATCGATGCGTTATGAAGAAAAATCACAGCGGCTGGAAAAGACGGCTTATGTGTATTTGCCTTATGGATATTCGGAGGAGAAGCAGTACAATGTGTTTTATCTGATGCACGGCGGCTGGAGTAATGAGACGACCATGCTGGGGACGGATCAGCAGGCAGGAACCCTGAAGCATGTGATCGATCATGCCATTCAGGATGGACGGATGCAGCCGATGATCATTGTCTGTCCTACTTATAACAACACGAGTCCGGAGGACAGTTCCAGTTACAGTCTGGCGCTTCGGCTGACGGATAATTATCATAATGAGCTGGTCAATGATCTGATTCCGGCGGTGGAGGGACGGTACAGTTCTTATGCGGAGGATACGTCGCCCGAGGGGATCGCGGCCTCGCGGATGCATCGGGGATTTGGTGGATTCTCCATGGGGTCGGTGGCAACCTGGCATATTTTTCAGTATTGTTTGGATGATTTTTATTATTTTATGCCCATGAGCGGAAGTTTTACCACGGACGGAGACTTTATGAGTCAGATTGTCACAGAATCCGGGTATGGTCCGGAAGACTTCTTCATTTATGCAATGTCCGGAACGGATGATTTTGCCTATTCTGCGTTTGCGCGGCAGATGGAAGCGATGCTGGAGACTTCCGATGGAAACTTTGTCGAAGCGGACAATGACCGGGAGGGGAATCTTGCGTTCCGTGTACAGGAAGGCGGGACTCATAACGGGGAATATGCGGAACAGTATATTTATAATGGGCTGTGCTGGTTCTGGAATTGAAAATTGTGGATGAATTATAAGAAATCCGGAGGCACCTGAAAAATGTCTCCGGATTGTTCAGAATGATTTATTTCCAACGGTACCTTTTGGTCCAATATCCCGCAGTTCTGTAGAAATGGAAAAATCAAAGATATTTTCCCGTATAGCTTTGTGCCGTGTTTTTTATTGTCTCCGGTGTCCCTGCGGCAACGATCGTGCCGCCGTCGGATCCGCCGCCGGGGCCCATATCGATGATATAGTCCGCATTGCGTATTACATCAAGATCATGTTCAATGACGATCACGGTTGCTCCATGTTCGATCAATGTCTGGAAGACGCCGAGCAGAGTCTGTACATCCAGCGGATGCAGACCGATGGTCGGTTCGTCGAAAATGAAGACGGAATCGGACTGCGCCTTTCCCATCTCGCTGGCAAGCTTCAGCCGCTGGGCTTCGCCGCCGGAAAGACCGGGTGTTTCTTCGCCAAGAGTCAGATATCCGAGACCGAGTTCCTGAAGGACCTTCAGCCGCTGAACAACCGTTTTCCTTCCTGCGCAGGCTTTCAGTGCGGTATTTACATCCATAGCCATGTAATCCGGCAGGGAATATGTCTGTCCGCTCTGTGCCGTGTACCGGATATGTTCCGCGTCTTTTCCGTACCGGGAACCTCTGCACTCCGGACAGGGAATGTCCACGTCAGGCAGAAACTGGACATCGAGACTGATCACTCCGGTTCCGTCACAGACCGGGCAGCGCAGCCGTCCGGTGTTATAGGAGAAATCCCCTGCTTTGTACCCTGCCTGTTTTGCATCCGGTGTCTTTGCAAATATTTTCCGGAGCTCGTCGTGTACATTGGCATAGGTGGCGACGGTGGAACGGACATTGATGCCGATGGGTGTGGCGTCGATCAGCTTTACCTGCTGGATGCCGTCGGCTTCAACGGAACGGATATGGTTCGGAAGTGTTCCCTGATGGAGCCGTGCTTCCAGTGCAGGAACAAGGCTTTCCAGGATCAGAGTCGTTTTTCCGGAACCTGAGACGCCGGTGACAACGGTCAGCTTTCCCTTTGGAATTCTGACATCCAGCGGTTTTACCGTATGGATCTGGGAGGTGGAAAGGCGGATGGTTCCTTCTTTGAACAGTTCCTCCGCCGTCGACCGGTTTCTCATATGAATTTCCGCTGCGCCGGACAGGAAAGGACCGATACTGGAAGCCGGATTTTCTGAAAGATCCGAGACGGTTCCTTCCGCAATGACCCGGCCTCCGCCGGCGCCGGCGCCAGGTCCCATTTCAACGATCCAGTCAGCTGCAGCCAGGATCTGTGTGTCATGGTCGACGAGCACAACGGAATTTCCATCGGCGATCAGGTCGTTCATAATGCCGGTCAGTCCATCGAGATTGGACGGGTGAAGACCGATGGACGGTTCGTCTAGAACATAAAGAACGCCTGTCGTACGATTGCGGACCGCGCGCGCAAGCTGCATGCGCTGACGTTCGCCGGTGGAGAGTGTGGAGGATGCCCGGTCAAGGGTGAGATATCCGAGTCCCAGCTCCATCAGACGTTTGGCGGATGTCTGGAAGGACTCACAGATACTGTCTGCCATCGGACGCATTTCTTCAGGTAGGGATGCTGGAATGCCCGCTACCCAACGGGAAAGATCAGACAGGGTCATCCGGCAGGCCTCGTCCAGGCTGATTCCGCGGAGTCTCGGCATTCTTGCCTCCTCTGACAGCCTTGTTCCACTGCAGTCCGGGCAGACCTCCTGTTTCAGAAATTTTTCCACCCGTTTCATCCCTTTTTCGTCTTTGACTTTCGCCAGAGCGTTTTCCACGGTATAGACTGCGTTATAATAGGTGAAATCAAGTTCGCTGGCCTGATTGGAGTTTTTGGCTTTGTAGAGAATATGCTTTTTCTCGGCAGGTCCGTGATAAACGATGTCCTTTTCTTTTTCTGAAAGATCACGGAAAGAAATGTCTGTGCGGACGCCCATCGCCCGACAGACATCCGTCATCAATGACCACATCAGAGAATTCCATGGGGCGACGGCGCCTTCGTCGATGGAAAGAGAATCATCCGGCACAAGGGTGGAAAGATCGACGGTTCGCACGATGCCGGTTCCGCCGCAGGTACGGCAGGCGCCCTGGCTGTTGAAGGCGAGCTCTTCCGCTGACGGAGCGTAAAATGTAGCGCCGCATTCCGGACAGACCAGTTCCTGTCCGGCTGCAACTGCAAGCGTGGGAGGAAGAAAATGGCCGTTGGGGCATCTGTGGCTTGCCAGACGTGAGAACATCAGGCGAAGGCTGTTCAGAAGTTCCGTTCCGGTGCCGAAGGTGCTGCGGATGCCCGGCACTCCGGGGCGCTGGTGAAGCGCAAGTGCCGCCGGCACGTAGAGGACTTCGTCCACAGGCGCTTTGGCAGCCTGGGTCATGCGCCGGCGGGTGTAGGTGGACAGTGCGTCCAGATACCGCCGGGAACCTTCCGCGTACAGGACGCCAAGGGCAAGGGAGGATTTTCCGGATCCGGAGACACCGGCGATTCCGACGATTTTGTTGAGAGGGATGTCGACGTTGATGTTTTTCAGGTTGTGGACGCGGGCGCCGCGGATTTTTATGTGGGTGATCATGGGGAGCCTCCTTGGGGGTGTAAGTATTTTTGGGGATGACTGATTGTTTGCGTTTGGGTAGGGGGTGACAGCGAAAGTGCAAGAAATTTTCTATGCATTTTATATTTTACTGCGGTTTAAACTGAAAGACAACATTACTGAAGAAAAAAGCGAAAGCAGTCAGTGAAAGCTCCCTGTTATGCTCCACTTTATGCAGAAAGAGACAGAGGGTGTTTTGGAGTGTACAGGCGGATTTTATAGCGGAGCTGGCGGCTGGAAACCTCGGAAAGACAGTCTCTCGTTGGGTTTTTCTTTGAAGAATTCCAATCAGAATTCTTCCGCCCAGCCACCATTTGTACTCCGGTTCAAACCGTGCTTTTATTTGAATTCGCCGGAGAAATATATTCGTTGCATAGGTTGGGTAAACGTAGTGTCCGGCGGATTGTTACAGGTATTGGGATTTCGGATAGTGCGTCTCTGCCCCCGGCGGATTGCAGCGGATCACAGTCAGCGGTTCGGCGCCTGTTGATCGGAATGCAAGCTGTTCGATTCCTGCCGGCAGGAAAAATTGCTGCATTTTCCGGACAGGAACCACACCGTTCGGAGTTTCAAGAACTCCCTCTCCGTTCAGTACCAGCACGATGGAAAACGTATGGATATCGGTATATCGTAAGGAATGACCTACCTCCAGCCGTTCCATGCTGAAACAGTCGGTATCGCGCCGTCCGATCAGGAGCTGCCATCTGCTTCCATCCGGATATTCGACGGTTTCCGGAAAAATAAAACAATTTCTCCTCAAATCTGTCTCGGTCATGGTTTCATAGTGAAAGCATTCCATCAGTGCTTTTTCTCCCAGACCCTGATGGATTAGCGCATCCGGAATCGGTGTACCGTCCGCTTTGGTTCGTTCGCTCCGCATGGTATAATCCGTTGGTTCCTGAATTTCCACAAGGACGCAGCCGGGTCCGATTGCATGAGGCATTCCGCCGCGGATCAGCCAGGTCTCCCCGGCATTCGGTGTTATCCGGTTCAGGCAACGGACCATCGCTGGAATGTCCTGCCTCTGGTAAACATCCTCCCATATTTCCCGTGTAACACCCGGACGGAATCCCATCAGAAGACAAGGAGACTGTCCATCGATTTCCCGGGTTTCCAGGATATGCCAGCATTCCGTTTTTCCGTAGTCTGAATGAAAATATTCTTTCGCGAAGAGTTTATCCGGATGTACCTGGATACTTAATCGTTCTGCCGAGTCTATAATCTTTGCGAGAACCCCGGGAACGGCGCCGTATCTGGCTGTATGTGTTCTGCCGAGCATTCGTTCCGGTTCCTGCTGTACGAGATCCCTGAGGATCAATGTCTGACCGTTCAGAATTGTTGCGGATAAACCCTCGTTTTTTACAGGAGAAAAGCCCGGATTCACCGCCTCTGTCATGGACGCCAGCCATTCCTCCGGGCTGTCGCTTTCCTTAGCATATTCGATTCCGTGACGGCGGTCCAGCCAGCTTCCGCCTCGATAAGTTCTCCGTACTCTAGCTGGTTCCAGAAGAAGAGGCAGGCTTGTAAAATCAAGATCGTTCATATCGTATCTCCTTCGATAAGCTTTTTCGGTTCAGCTGAGTGAACGGTTATGTGCAATCCGGTAGATGCCGACATCGCCTTTGCAAAGTTCCGCCGTCCAGTTGTCTGAGGTACCGGGCGCCGTTTTGTTTAGGATGTCAATGACAGGTTCTTCTGTATCCGGAATGGAAATAGAAATTTTACAGTCGTCCCCATAATTGAATGCAAAGAGATAATCTGCGTTTTTTCCGGATAGCCGCTGCAGATTCAACTGTCCATGAGCACAGACAGCCGCCGCCGGAAGTTTTCCGCCGAATAATGTTTCAATCAGCGTATATGCGTTGGCCTGGATTTGCTTTTTGCAGGAAAACCACAGAAACGTGGAAAGATAGCAGAAAGTTCCTTTTCCGTATGGGACGGAAATGACAGCCGGAGAACCGTCTTTATATGCGGCAATCATTTTTACTCGTGGATCAAAAATGCGCATCTGTCGCCGGTCATGTCCACCCTGTAAAGTACTTCCATCCGGCAGGGTGAATTCCAGATCACCATCTTCCATATCCAGCAGTTCAAATCCGAGTTTCTCTGAGAGACCACAGCCCGGAATCTGTGAGTAAAGAAGTCCGGTTTCATTTATTTCTCCGAGTTTTCCATCGCAGATACATATCCCGCCCTGTTCGGTATAGCGCAGTAATGCGTTAGTCAATTGCCTGTATGTCACTGTCTGTGTGGTCATGAAAAGCAGCGGAATGTCATCTGCCTCTCCCTGACAGAACTGTTCGGGAGTGATAAAGCGGACGGGAATGTTGTGTTCCCAGAGCACTCGGTACAGTCCCGCAAGGGAATCCAGATAAATACTGGAAGGTGCGCCGATGACACCATGGAAGCCGATCGTGTATGCCTTTGTGAAATCCAGGTTCAGCCGGTCATACAGGATCGCCGCTGTTGGTTTCATGGGCCGGCACTGCATCAATTCCGGTTCCCGGTCAATGACTTCACCGAATCTGCGGACCGCTTCCAGCCGGGGCGTTTCCCTGCCCTGCGGATCTACAAGTCCACGTCCGAAGGTCTGTACACCTTTTCGGAATGGATTCCATTTCCAGTAAATGATGCCGTCGGCGCCATGGGAAACGGCTTCCCAGCACCACTGCCACAGTTCCTGCGGGGATACACTTCCTTCCGGATTGAACATGGTCGCATGGTGCGTCTGCATTTCCGAGATTGCAAATTTTCCATCTGGTGAGGCACTGGAGGCACCTGTCATTGTCTGGTGACGAAGAAACGGCGGTGTATTCTTCGAGAGAAACTTCGGATAAAAAGAAATTCCATACCTGTACACTTCACGGGCAACTGTCCAGTCATCGGTAGGACGGTCATAATACCGATCCATGGTCACGCTGGAGTGAATGTTGTCCGCATAGATCTCATGGCTACAGTCGGCGGATTCGATGGCTTCCCTCATGTATCTGAGAATCATGCCGATATTATCCTTGTGAAACTCCTGGTAATCTACGAAAGCCATCACACTTGCCCACATCCACTGGGTGAAGCGGATCTCTTCCCAGCTTTGATATATCCGGTCCCAACTGTCGTTCAGGCGGGGGATATCTCCATATTTCTTCCGGAGCCAGCCTCGAAACAGTTCCAGCGTATATTGGTCGAAGCTTGTGAACTGTGTCTCATTCCAGATATCGTATCCTTTCAGTGCCGGAAAATCCCGGTATTCCCCGGCGATTTCCCGGTACTGACGGCGGATCAGATCTTTTACCTGGGGGTGATTAAAGTTCAGGTATCCATATCCCAGTCCGCCCTCGTCGTAATTGCCTTTGCGGTCAACACAGAAATAGTCCTCCTTCATACGGAAATCCGGTGCATACTCAAGCGAGGTAATCTGCCCGGCGAGTTCCATGATCACCTGCATTCCGATTTCTTCCGCATCTTCGAGCAGGTTGCGGCCGGTCTGATAAGGATAGTGATCACCTTGCGGTTCCCACCAGTAAACCGCCGGCCAGATGACAACCGTGCGAAGACCAGCGTTGTACATGGACTGAAGCATTGCGCGGAGTTCTGCGCGGGAATGTTCCCGCTCTACTTTCAGTACTGCCCCGTGAGTGAATGTTTCTGAATTTCTCTTCATAATTTTTCCTTTCCCGCAGGGCGAAAGAGAATAAGAACAACAGATTTTCGGATCCGTTTTCCGTAAAAGCTCTTTTCGTGCTGCGTATCATGGTTTCTTGGAATGTAAAACCATTATACTGTTTTGCGAAAAAGGTTCTCTGTCAAAATCGGCTTTTTTTGTCCGATTTTCTTTCATTTGTTTCCCCTGGCTGACCGGACAGTGTGGAAGCGTATCAGGAATCAGGTTCAGTTACAGAGCATTTTCCGGATGGTTCACAGTTGTGCCGGAATTCTACAGGTGTCCGCCCCGTATGCTTTTTGAATGCCCGGTAGAAGGTTTCCGGAGAAGAAAATCCGGTTTCTCTGGCGACAGCATCCACGTTCAGTGCAGTTCCGAGCAGCAGCTGCTTTGCGTGATAAATCCGGATTCTTTCGAGCAGGCTGAAAAATCCTGTCCCTTGTTCCTTTAGGATACGCTTCAGATAGCTTTCGCTGTATCCGAAATATTCTGCGGCGTCTGTCAGTGACACCTGTTCCTGATGGTTTCGATGAAGATAGTAAATGATTTTTGCATAGAGCTGGGAACTGGACAGCACTTTCACGATTGCTTTCTTGTCGGATACGGAAAAACGTTTTCGATATTCCGCAGGGGTCATTCCCTGATCTGACGTGAATGCCTGATAAAAGCCGTCGCGGGAAGTGTATCCGGACCACAGCGCAATGCTTTCCACCGGATAATCTGTTGTCTTCAAAAGTCCACAGGCGTTTCGAATTCGGATTTCCCGGAGAAGTTCTCCGAAATTCATCCCAAATTCATCCCAAAGCATCCGCTGAATTTGAGAGACGCTGTAGTGAACGGTTTCTGCAATTTTTTCACAGGTAAGATCCGGTTCCCGACAGCGCAGATTCATCAGGCGAAGCGCATCTTGGGCTACACCTCCCACGGTTTCGCCCGCAGAAGGATTGGTATGACGCAGAAAGAAAATCAGCAGCTGGATCATAAGCGCCGCCATTTGCTCTTCCTTCAGCGGGTAAATATGTCTGCGTTCCTCCACCAGCTGTGAGAAAATCATGGAAACAGCAGGCTGTTCTTCGGGCGGAATCTGTACCACCGGGCAGCAGTCATAACTTTGTGCCAATGGGACACAGACACTCTGCATCAGTCCATTGTCTTCCAGTACGCACATTCGGAAACTGCATTTTGAGATACACAGAGGACTTTCTCTGTCGGGAATTAGTTCATGGATATGCCAGGGCATTTTGAGCGTCATGGATCCGTTTTCCACCGGGTAGGCAATTCCATTGATTTTTTCTGTGCCCCGGCCGCCGCTGAAATAGTGCAGTTCCACAAAACTGTGCCGATGCAGCGGAAATGGCTGTGTCATTGTCAGTTTATCTGCGTAAAACAGATCGTCCAGCCCAAAATTCTGAGTGTCAATATATGCAGGTTTATGCGCCATGGTCGTTTACCTCCTGTGTGTTTGTGATATTATCTTATCACAGAAAACGTGACAGCTATATGCCTTGTTTTTGGAATTTTTCCATATGCTATATTTTGGGTGGGGCTGGGGCGTGTTTCTGCTTATGTGAGAAAGGCGAAATCCAAGCGGCATACGATGATTTACAGGCGCCTGTGAAATTGAGAATCCGACCAAGGAAATCATAGGTGACAGTAATCTTTGGATGGGGTATAATAAAGAGCAATAGACTGCTGCGATGTGAAGTATGTGAATCCCTATGGGGAATGTGGAAGCAGTAAAAGTGAACAATAATAATAATCAATACTTAGTAAAAAGTATTCAGTAAAATATAGGAAGTAATATGTAATCAGCAAAAAACAGCAAGTAATAGGAAAGAAAGTTTCATGGCAAAGGAGGCGGTGAAATTGCGTTTTTTTCATGTGGCGGATGTGCATCTTGGAATGGAACCGGATTTGGGTTTTGCGTGGAGTAAGAGACGGCAGGAGGAGATCTGGGACAGCTTCCGCAGGCTGATCGATGAAGCGCGGCGGGAGAAGCCGGAGCTGCTTTTGATTGCCGGGGATTTGTTTCACCGTCAGCCGCTTTTGAAAGAACTGAAGGAAGTGAACGCGTTGTTCGCGTCGATTCCGGATACGCAGGTTATTTTGATGGCGGGGAATCATGATTATCTGAAGAAGGGAAGTTATTATCTGTCTTTTTCCTGGGCGGAGAATGTGACAGGTTTGTTTGGCGAGACCTGTGAGCGGGTGGATTTTCCGAAATTTTCGCTGGCGGTGTATGGATGCAGTTACTATAGCCGTGAGGTGACGGACAATCTCTATGGTCAGGTGCGGTCGTCGGGGGCGATGCAATATCATGTTCTGCTGGCGCATGGCGGAGATGACCGGCATAGTCCGTGGAAAAAAGAGGAACTGGCTGCGGCAGGCTTTGACTATATTGCCTGCGGTCATATCCATAAACCGGAGATCCTGATTCCGGACCGAATGGCATATGCCGGGGCGCTGGAGCCGACGACCATGACGCAGACAGGAGAACACGGGTATATCGATGGAATCATCGATTCCCGCGGTACAAGGGTTTCTTTTGTGCCTTTTGCGGTCTGTGAGTATGTGGATTTGACTTTACAGGTGGATGAGGATACGACGCAGTTTTCTCTGGAGCAGCAGCTGGCGTCAGAGATGGAACGCAGGGGCGCGAAGAATATTTACCGGGTGATCCTGGAGGGACTTCGTTGTGAAGCTCTGGAATTTTCTGTGGAACGGCTGATGCAGACCGGAAATGTAGTTCAGGGGACGGACAGGACGAGGCCAGCTTATCGGATCGAGCAGCTGAAAAGGGAGTATGCCGGAAGCCTGATCGGGGCTTATGCCGAATATTTTGACGGGGCGGAAGGCGAGCTGGAACAGAAGGCGCTGTACTATGGACTGGAAGCACTGCTGAATGCGAGACAGGAGTAAAGTTTGGAACTTCCAAATTTATCTTGATGGCGCAGCAGGTGCGTCAGACGGAGGAAAAATGAAACTGAAAAAACTGAGCCTTAACAATTTCGGAAGGTTCCGCGGTGAGGTGCTGGAACTGGAAGATGGAATCAATGTGATCTATGGAGAAAATGAAAGCGGAAAGTCCACGGTGCATACGTTTATCCGGAGCATGTTGTTTGGAATGAAGCGTGGCCGTGGCCGTGCGGCGGGGAATGACGTGTACAGCCGCTATGAACCCTGGGAAAATGCTTCCTGGTATCAGGGGCGGATGGAATTTACCAGCGGTGGAAAGGAATTCCGGCTGACCAGGAGTTTTGCCAAAGGCGCCGGGGAGGATGAGCTGGTCTGTCTGACAGACGGGGAGATCCTGTCTTTGGAGGACGGGGATCTTTCGGTGCTGCTGGGCGGTATCAGTGAGAATGTTTATGAAAATACGGTCTCTGTCGGCCAGCTGAAGGCGCGGACCGGGGATGCTCTGGCGCAGGAGCTGCGCAACTATATGGCAAATTACCAGGGGAGCAGCGACGGCAGCCTGAATGTGGAGGCGGCGCTTACCTCCCTGAAAAAGAAGAGGAAAGAACTGGAGCTGGAAGCGGAGCAGCAGCGAAAGGCCGGGGAGGAAGAGAAAAACCGGATGTACAGCCGTCTTTCTTATCTGGAACAGGACTGCAGGGAGGCGAAAGAAAAGCTGGAGCAGACGATGACCGCACGGAAGAGAGAGATGTTTGGAAATGAGGTTTCCCCCAGGAAGGTGCGGAAACAGCAGGAACGGTTTCTGACCAGAAGGAAATATGGAATTGCCTGCGCGGTCGTTGCGGTATTTCTGGCCGTATTGTCTGTGAT